>JAQTRU010000028.1 GCA_028711655.1 Patescibacteria group bacterium | reverse complement strand
GGCTTTGCCTTTGCCTGTGTCGGGCGTCTGGATTACGACAGCATTTCCCGCCAACGCTTCCTGGTATGTCATATCACTGCAGGCATTGGCAACGACGATAACTTCGGTCACTCTTGTGTGATCCGCAAACCGAAGGCAGCAATTTCGGATTGTTGCTTCTTCGTTATGCGCCGGAATGATGATTGAACAGTTCCCCGTGTACATGGTTAACCTCCTAAATTGTAAAGGGCATTGATAATAAACTTAATTTTAATTCTATTTATCAGAGAATGGTTTATCTTATCTTAATAAACTTTTAGTGTCAATAGAGTGTACAGTTAACACCATGGGGTGACATTTGGTATAGTTAAGGGTAACACCTGTTAACTATTAACAATATGATTATGCCAAGTCCTATTAAATACGATAGATTACAAAGATTTAGATGGTATTTACAGGTAGACAAATACCACCAATCAGTTAAGGAAACCTGCCGGATATTCGGCATTTCTAGAAAGTGCTACTACAAATGGAGATTCCGTGATTACGGCAAGAGGGGTAACACCTATCTGCCGGCCAAAAGGCAACCCAATCTCAAATTAACCTGGGAAGTGAGAAAATTCATCGAGGAACAAAAGCGAATTACCAATTATGGGCCATTAAAAATGAAGTATCTGGTTAAACGGGAATTAGGTATTGAGGTATCAACCACGATTATTTACCGCTATTACCAGCGAAAACATTTAATTAGAAAACCGCAGAGGAGATTGCCCTGGTACGAGCCGATGAAACAGGCATTAACTGTTAAAAAACCAGGGGAAGGCGCGCAAATGGATATTAAGTATGTTTACGAGGATGGAGTAAGGAAATACCAGTTCTCCGCCTTTGACCCCTACACGAAAAAGTATTATTTTATCGTGTTTCCGACTAAGGAGAGTAAAAACGCCATAGCTGCCTTTGGACGAGCGGAAAAATATTTTGGTTTTAAAATATTGTCAGTCCAGACTGATAATGGCTCTGAGTTTAGGGGTAAATTTCATAGCCGGTTGATTAAAAACAACATTCCCCATTATTTTATCCCGAAAAAATCTCCTTGGTGGAACGCCAATGTGGAACGAGTCCACCGGACGATTGATGATGAATATTACCAAAATCCTTACCGGGTCTGGAAAACCGCTTATGAATGGTTAGACTATTACAATTTTAAAAGAATACATTTAACGCTTAACGGGTTAACACCCCAGGAAAAATACCTTCAAAGTGTTACCCTTGACTGTTAACTATACAAACTCTTGACATAATTTTTTCACTGTGATAAGATAGATTTATCTTTAAAAATTGTAAAACCTATTCGGGTCCTCTGCCGCAAGGTAGGGGGTTGGGCCTGAATCATTCCAGCTTAAACTGGAAAGGGTGGTTGCTGCACAAGTGGCAACTCGGTCGCCTCCGTAACCATGGGCTAACTGATGTCGACCCGTAAAGCACATATGCCACGGGTGACTGAGTCAGTAAAAGTGGTTTTAATCCGTTTACTGACGGATTTTTTTAATCTTGCCATGAGGGCGGGATAAATCTGTCATTAGGGTTAAAACAACAAAGGTGGCACCACGGTATTATCTCGCCGAAGTCCCGAAAGGACGAAGGCGAAGCGAATCCCGTCCTTTGTTTACGATTTTTTCGTAAGCAGAGGACGGGATTTTTATTTATTATTAATTTTAAAACTATGCCTATTATCAACCTTGAACAAAAAGACGCGCCAACTTACTATTACAATATTGTGCCGGATTTGCCCAAGCCCTTATCACCGCCGCTTCATCCGGAAACAAAGAAGCCAATCGGTCCTCAAGATTTAGCCGCCATTTTTCCGATGGGATTAATTAAACAGGAAGTTTCAACGGAATCAAAGATTGAGATTCCTGAAGAAATTCAAAAGGCTTACCAGATTTATCGCCCTAGTCCTTTGATTCGGGCTAAACGGTTAGAGAAAGAATTAGAAACGCCAGCCAAAATTTATTATAAATATGAAGGAGTCAGTCCGACCGGCAGCCACAAACCCAATACCGCTATTGCCCAAGCCTATTACAATAAAAAGGAGGGGGTTAAGAAACTAACCACGGAAACCGGAGCGGGCCAATGGGGTTGCGCTCTAAGCTTTGCCTGTAATTTATTCAGTTTGGAGTGCGGGGTATATATGGTTAAGGCCAGCTATGACCAAAAACCTTACCGCCGGATCATGATGAATGTTTTTGGCGCTGATTGCGTGGCCAGCCCTTCTGACAGGACCGAATCCGGCCGTAAAATTTTAGCCAAAGATCCAAACACGCCCGGCAGTCTGGGGATGGCAATTTCCGAAGCCGTGGAAGAGGCCGCGAAAAATAAGGGCACTAATTATTCCTTGGGCTCTGTTCTTAACCACGTTCTGCTCCACCAGACGATTATCGGCCTGGAAGCGAAAAAGCAGCTTGAGAGAGCTGGGGATTACCCCGACATTATTATTGGCTGCCATGGCGGCGGCAGCAATTTTGCCGGCATCAGCTTTCCTTTTCTGCGGGATAAATTAAAAGGCGGAAAAACAAAATTGCGAGCAATTGCCGTAGAACCAAAATCCTGCCCGAGTTTGACCGAAGGCAGATACGATTACGATTTTGGCGATACTGTTGGTTTAACCCCCTTGCTTTTAATGTTTACTTTAGGTCATAATTTTGTGCCGCCGCCAATCCACGCGGGCGGGCTTCGCTACCACGGCGCGGCGCCAATTGTGAGTTTATTGCATAAAGAAAAGATAATTGAAGCCGTGGCTTACGACCAGTTGCCGGTATTTGAGGCGGCTATGAAATTTGCTAAGAATCAAGGCATTATTCCGGCTCCCGAATCAGCTCACGCGATTAAAGCGGTTTTTGACGAGGCGGAAAAATGCAGGCAATCCGGAGAGGAAAAAACAATTCTGTTCAACTTGAGCGGTCATGGCCATTTTGACATGTCAGCTTATCAGGATTTTTTGGCCGGTAGATTAACTAATTAATGGCTGATTAGCAGAAGGAGTAATTTAGAAAATTTCCATTGACAAAATAATGGTTTTACGGTAAGGTAATAAGCTTTTTAACTCGTAAATTGTATATCTGTTTTAAAAATGGCAGGTATATAATTTGGGGGGTAAAAATCCTTGAAATGTTCATTAAAACGCATAGAGAGAGGGGTAAAAAGCAATGAAAAAGATCGTTTCTCAGGATCGTATAGTCAACTTTGTTGACTTGACGGTAGCTCAACTGGCAAAATTACCGGGTAAAATTACGCGGCTTCATGAAAAATGGCGGCTTGGAATTCCTGTGCCATTTCGTGGTTTTGTCATCTTCCCGGCGGTGGTAAATGATATTGTCAGATCGAAGTGCGATATCAGCCAGTTGCCCGCTTATCTTATTGATGAATTGCTTTCGGCTTACCGCCAGAGTAATTTTGAACGCGATGAGATTCGGGCAGCGGTCCGGGGCGCACTGTCAGTTGAAGATCAATCGAAAGCTTCTTGGGCTGGCGGATCAGAGAGTCCAACGAATATTCTCGGTGAGCAAGAATTTTTAAATGCGGTAGATACCTGCATTAATGAAACATTCAGTAATAGGATGGATGGTTATCGCGATCGGATGGGAATTGTTGGAGAATTAAAGCTTTCAATTCTCGTCCATCAAATGGCAATTTGCAATCGGTTTGCGGTTGTATTTACGCGTAACCCGATGAATGGTTCATCTGATGAGATCGTTATCCAATCAACTTTCGGCGGCGGTCAGTTATTGACTGCCGGCAGAGAAACGGGTGATATCTTCATCCTTGATCGTGCTGGTAATGTGCTATCAGAAACCGTTACTGTTAAAGAACTAATGGTTGCTGACGAAGGAGTGATACCGATGCCTTCCCAATTGAAAGATAAGCGATCACTTGAACCAAACCAGCTACGCGATCTGGTTGAATTCGTTCTCGGCGTTGAATTGATCGAGAATGATGAGCCCCAGGATTGTGAAATCGCTCTGGCGGTTGATGGTAACGGGGGGATTATTAAATCGCTCGTCCAAAATCGGCCGATAACTGCTCTCGACGATTCTCCCGGGTTAGTTCGCTATGAAGCGATTAAGTCAGCCAAGGTGGTAGCGGAGGCAGAGCGTCTGCGCTTGGGGAATCTTGGCATTACAGTTCCTCTTGACGTGTTCAGCGATCAAAACATTGCCGAACTGCTTACTCAGCATCCGACTCCGTTCAGTTTCGGACTGTTTACCTACATCTTTGCTCATGACGACGGAGCGATCCGTACCGGACGCAATATGATGGGGTATTCCATTGGGGAAGAGTTGGATGCCGGTTTTTTTGAGCTGATCGGCTCGCAACCGCGTTGCAGTATTCTCCACGACGCTTTAACTTATCGGATCTCGGGTGTTCCGTTGGATGATTACATCCAGGGATTGGTGTGTTCTTACCTTGATCAGATTCGAACCGATGAACGGCTCGCCAATTATCCCGAGGTTGTTCTCTATGACCAAAATCCGAGCCTAGAGCGTCTAACAAAGCTATACGGACCGGAAAAAGCCAAGATTTACAGACAGTATTACGATCGGTTCTTTACTGGCATTCGTCAGTGGGAGCAGACATTCGCTGATGACTATTTAAATGTTCACGAACCGCTTGTTACGGAGTTTGTCAATCGGCAACGTCAGTTCCCTTTATCCATGTCACCCAAACTGATTGAATCACTGCAGACCAAGCTTGATTTTCTGCGCACTAAAATTTGCATTTGGTTTGTCATCGTGGCGCGACTCGGCTTTTTTGCCTACGCTCGTCTGCGTAAAACCTTAGAGTCAAACTTCAACGGGGAGGAAGCCAAACAACTTCTTGACCACCTTACTGGTAGCCTGCAAGACGATCCGGCGATTAGATTTAATCTTCGTTTAGCCCAATTAAATGACGGCTTGATCAATCGGAATTTGGTTTTGGCGGAATTTGGACACCTTGGGTTCAACGAATTGGAAATTTCCGGTCCGCGATATCATGAACAACCGGAAATGATGGATCAGCTTGCTGCCCGAATTAAGGGTGATCCCCAAACTGAACTTCAGCGTCGGATTCAGGAATCCCAGATAGCCAAAAAGCGTGTCAGCGCCAATCTGACCGAGGATAGGAGTAGAGAATTCGAGCAGGATGTCGTTTCTACCCTGACCTATCTCGCGCTCCGCGAGCGAGTCAAGTTTAATTTCCTCAAGGTTTATGACTTGATTCGTAACCAGCTGCTTTTTATTGAAGCACAATTGGGGTGGCCTCAGGATCATATCTTTTTCCTTGATCCTCGAGAAATCAGGATGTTGATCGAGGCGCCGGCCGAAGCGCTCAAAATCGCCACCCATCGGCGGGAACGCTATGAGCGAGAATTCAAGATGGAGGTGCCGCAGGTTATGTTTGTCGACCAATTGAGTAAAATCGGTTTGGTTGATATGCCTGATGGTGCGAGCGAGTTGTATGGTATCGGCGTGACATCTTTTGTCATTGAAGGACCAGCAGTTATTGTTCGTGACCCGAGCGATCGGGAGGCTCTTGAATGGATGACTGATGGTTGCGTACTGGTAGTACATACAACCGATCCGACATGGGCACCGATCATTGGTGCCGTCGGCAATGGCGGCTTAGTCACCGAAGTCGGGGGTCCGCTTGCCCATGGAGCGATTATATCCCGTGAACTCGGTATCGCCGCCGTTCTCAATGTTAAGCACGCTACAAAAATCATCAAGACCGGTCAGCGGATACGCGTTGACGGACCGGCCGGAAAGGTTTATATCCTTAACTGACGTTCTTTATAGCCATGAGGGCACAGGCAGACGAATCTATATTGATTTGTCTCCTGTGCTCTCTTTTTTACTTATTACGGATTATAGTGTAAAATAACTTTATGAATAACGGCATTAAAATTTATTTTATTAGGCACGGTAAACTTGATTTGCCATATGAAGATCATTTAGAAATGCCCTATGAAATCTTAGATAATTTAGCAACCGGCCGGCTTGATCCGTCTATTGCAAAAGGTGGTAAAAAATTATTTTTAGAGGCAGTAAAAAAATTACCACTAAAAGACTTAGACGTTATTTATTTTAATAATTCCAATTTCCAATCCAAAAGATCAAAAGAGTCGGCTTTTTTAATCGGTAAAATTCTAAAAGAAAAGTATAATAAAAAAGTACCGATCCTAGGCAATCCCAATTTGAAAGAAATTGATTTTAGCCTAAAAGATATTTTGCCTAAAGAGAAATTTTTAAGACAGGGAATGCCGGCTGTCAGAACGGCTTTGTATAATGCAATCATCAATCAGGGACCGGTTGAAGAAATAGACCGTATATATCAACGGACCGAAAATATTTTTAGAAGTTTAAAAAAACATCAGAATAAAAATCAAACGGTTATACTCGTCTCCCATGATTTTTATATGAGAACAATAGAAGTTTATTTGCAAAAATCGAAAGATTATAGAAAAGTAACTATAAGCGATTTAGAAAAAACAACTCTTAATACTTATTTTAAGGGTTTTGCTATTTCTTACGATTTAAAATTATTTAAACGTTTTTGATATAGGTTTATTTAATAATTATTTGCCACTGGCCAGATTCTGTTTAGAGGGGGGATATTATGGACAATATTTTGGCTTATCCCGGCGAAGACCAAAAAATCGAAGGAGGAAGCGGGACATTTTCAGCCGATACTTATAACGGCGTTCCAACTTGCCCCACTTGTCCTGATTGCGGCGTTAAAATCGTTAACGGTTACTGCCCCGAATGCGGTAAAGAGCTATAGGAGAAACAGTAAACGACAAAAAATTCTGATTTTAACACAAACCGTTTCTACTCAAAAGGCAGCTTACAAGTAAAGCTGCCCTTTTTCTTATCTAAAATCAATGATTGAAGTTTAAACAAATAGCTGTGGCCTTTAATCAGAACTCTGCGATTTGGCTGAAAGACCCAAAAAATCTCTTAAAAAAATCGAGATCTTGCTTTTTTAAAATTATTCACTATCTCAGTAACCCCTTTCCAAACAGCAAAAAATAAATTAAAGGCAAAATTTTTATATTACCTTTATTTTCCATCTTGTCCCGGCTGATGATTATCCCCCTCTTGAAGCCGGCTTGCTTAAATATTTTTAAATCTTTGTCTTCTATATCCCGGCTATAGCCAAGCAAAACCGGCATGATCTTTTTGCCGTCATGGATTAAAAAAGTTATTTCCCGATTGCGGACATTATCCCGCCAATAAGTCAGGCGTTCTTTCCCCTTGCTGTCCCCATTCCTGGCCAGATGGGAAAATACCACGTTTTCCACCAAGGCATTGAAGACATCCTGGCGGTGCAGGCGCTCGCGGCTGAAATGCCAATAATCAAGCGAACCGTTAATGTGGGAATAAAAAAGCCAGAATAAAAAAGGGTCGGTAAAATAAAGTTTTTTGGCCTTGCGGCTGGTGGGCTGCCCGCCCTTATCTGACTGATAAATCATTTTTATAACAAACATTGATTCCAAAATTTCCAGATATTCGGCAATAGTCAAATGGGTTTTGGCTTTGGTGTGGCGGGCAATGGTTTTATAGCCCAGGGGCTGTCCCAAATTAAGAAGAATCTGTTCCAAAATCTGACGCAAGAGAATTACGTCCCGGCCGAGCTTGGCGATATCGGCTGTTAAAGAATAAAAATAGTCGTTATAAATATCCTGCCTAACCGCCCCTTCTTTCTGGTAGCTGTTTAAGCAGGGCAAAAATCCGCCGGTTAAAAAATAAATGTCCAAATAATATTCAAGCTGGTCTTGGTAATTTTGATAATTAGTTTTGTTAATTTTTCCCGCCAGCTTGGAATTTAATAATTTTAAAAATTCAAAAAAATCCAGGCTGGTGATAATTTTATCCAGGGCTGGCAGTCTTTCCGCTTTGCCTGTGAAATTCTCCTTTCTGGAACTGGCCAAGGCAACCGTCACGTTTTTTAATTTTCTGGCCCGGGCCAAATAGCTTATGCCTTTCGGCCAATTTTTTATCAGGCTGATTTCATCAATAAAAATAAAAAGGCGGCGACTGGTTTCGGCTCGCCGCCAATTTAAAAATATTTTTATAAGCTCGTTAAGCTCTTCGTAAGTATCAAGATTATGGCAGGAATAATAAAAAATATTGTCCGGTTCAATCTTTTTCTCCTCTGCCAATTTTTTTATGAAAAGCTTCAAAATCGTGGTTTTGCCCAAACCCCGGCCGCCATAGAGAATATAAATATTGTCGCGGCCCAAATCAACCTCGTTTAAAATTTTCGGCTCCCATTTAAGAGGCTGGACGGCAAAAGCTTCTATCACCGAGTCAAATTTCAAGCTTTTAACAAGCCGCTCTCCGCTTCCCAGTTGCCGCCACCAGGGATTTTGAATTGAAAGCAATTCTAAGTCTATGTCCATAATTATATTATATACCCCCTTGATAAAGGGGGCTAGGGGGATTTGACTTGGTAGGAGGGCTGGGGGGGTAAACAATCAAAAAGGACCGGTAAATTTTATAAATTATCCGGCCCTTTATTTTTTCTTTTTTTCCTCCTCAAGGATTTCAAAAGAAACGCAAATAGCGTCTTTGTCCGGATAATTGGCAATCCAGGAATAGCAGTATAGTTTATCCGGAGAAATTTCCGTTTTTAAATACCAGTCTCCGCCCCGGCCCCAGGCATTGCTGCGAATTTTTTCCATTTCAACCGGACGCCCTTGAAAAACAGCCGGACCGCAAACTTTAATCTTCAAATTGCCGGCAAAAGAGCTTAATATCTTTTCTATCCGGCCGGGCTTGGTATCGGCGGCATATTTTCCGGAAAAAAATTTCACCCTTCTTAAATTTCTTCTGTCCCGGGCCGCAAAGAAGGTGGCGTGATTTTTTCTTTCCGAAGCTGGTATTTCCTCAAACAAACCGCGGTGCATTATATAGAACCTCATAACCGCCCTCCTTCGGTTAGTTATGTGGATATGGTTTGTCATATTATCCAATGAACAATAGGCAATCTTAACATAACGACCTATTTATAGTCAACCAGTTCAATAACAACCTGGCTAAAAATTAATTGAAAGGAAAAAAATAACCAATAATCAATAACCAAACAAACTTCCCCGGCCTCGCCAAGCGAAGCGGGGCGGGCAATATCCAACAACCAATTAACAAAGTTTTTGGTTATTAAAATTTAATTATTGAATATTATTTGGAACTTGATTATTGGTTATTGATTATTTGATTTACCATCTAATCCGGGCTCTCTATTTATAGTCATCAGATTGATAAAAATAAGAAGCTATGTTAAGGTAAAATCATAAAATAATATGCGGGGTGTAGTATAATGGTAGTACCCGCCCGCCTAGCTTGCCGGGGTGTAGTATAACGGTAGTACGCGTGCATGGGGTGCATGTAGCCGGAGTTCAACTCTCCGCACCCCGACAGGCTAGGCAAGCGGGCGCGGCGCACCTATGGGGTGGGCGTAGTTCCGGTCCGATTCCGGATACCCCGACCAATGAAAATCTCGCGGTTATCCGCGAGATTTTCCCATTCCGCTGTTTCCAAAAATTTTTTATTGAAATTTCTGGAAAATTTTTTGATAACGGCTTCGCCTTACTTATGACGGCTTTACAGATTCTGATACGCCGAAACGGGGGGATAAGCCGATCTGTTCCGCTCCGCCAGCTGGCGGATTGCGGAACAGCTTCCGGTTTATAAGAAAACTTCACCAATAAATCCCGCACCTTTTGCCACAATCTAAATAATTCTACCAAAAGGTGCGGGATAAAGCTGACTAAGAATTGGCAAATTTACAATAGGTTCCTAAACTTTCGTTAAGGATTATTTTTAAAGTTAATCCGGCAGACAATCTCCGCCGTTTAGACCACCTTTAAAAATAAATTTGCCCCTTGTCCCGCAATTCCGAACCGCGATTCGGAAAAATTTAAGGACTAATTTTATACAACTTGATCCAAAACTTATATCAGCTTCCGGTGAAGTTTTCTTAGAACCCGTCTCAAAAATTTTTTAAATCATTCCGGGACAGGCCCATGTTTAAATTATAGCAAATTTTTTTAAAACTTTCCAAAATAGCAAAATAAAGATATAATAAAAATAGTTTCAGCTAAAAGCTGTCTATTTTTATGTTTTCCCCGTTAAAAAGGGTTTGCTAGCGGGATTTTATCAAAACCATGAAAAATTACGATAAAAAAAGAGAAATTTCCAACGGGGTGAATCTCCTGGAGGAAGAAAAAACAGAGGCGAAAATTAAACCGGCCAAAAAGAAAAAAATGGCCAAGGTTTTTTCTTATCCGCTGGTTTTTCTCGCGATCGCTTTTGTTATTTTTTCCAGCAAAATCATCGTTTCCGAGCAGAACCCGAATTCTTGGATCTACAAAATCCCGATTATCGGGCAAATCAAACACCTGGCCGAAAGCGCTGACAAACAGTTAAAAGGCGAAGACCGGGACAGGATTAATATCCTCCTCCTGGGGATGGGCGGGAAAAACCATGAAGGCGGATATTTGACCGACACGATTATGCTGGCCAGCCTGGAGCCTTCAACAAAAAAAGTAGCCCTGCTTTCCATTCCCCGAGATTTGGCCATACCCATGGAAGGAATGGGCTGGAGAAAAATAAACAACGTCAACGCTTATGCCGAAGCAAAAAATCCGGGCAGCGGCGGAGTCGCCATCTCGCAGGCCTTAAGCGATATCCTGAAAATCCCGGTTGATTATTTCGTCCGCCTAGACTTTGCCGGTTTTGTTAATGTTTTAGATGAATTGGGCGGAATTGAAGTTTATGTGGAAAATGTTTTGGAAGATTTCAGCTATCCGATAATGGGCATGGAAGAAGCCGAACCTTACTCGGCCAGGTTTGAGCATCTTTATATCCCGATCGGCTGGAAAAAGATGGACGGCGAATTGGCCCTAAAATATGTCCGTTCCCGCTACGCTTACGGGATTGAAGGTTCGGATTTCGCCCGCGCCCGGCGCCAGCAAAAAGTCATAGAAGCGGCCAAAAATAAATTTTTGTCAAAAAGCGTATTGTTCCGGCCAAGCATAATTACCAACATTATAGATGAACTCCATGAGCATTTGAGCACTAATATAAAAGCCTGGGAAACGATAAAACTCTGGAATATGTTTAAAGACGTTTCCCGGGAAAATATCACCAACAAGGTTTTGGATAACAGCTCAAGCGGCCTTTTGATTGACACCCGAGGCGAAGAAGGCGCTTATATTTTAATCCCGAGAAGCGGCGACTTTGCGGAAATCCAATATTTGGCCAATAATATTTTTTCTGACGCTCCCGCAGAAACCAAAACAAAGGTTAAAGTGGAAAAGGCTTCTTTGGACATAAGGAACGGCACCTGGATAAACGGACTGGCCAGCGTCACTGCCATGGATTTGGAAAAATACGGATTTAACGTTATCCGCGTCAGCAACTCAAGCCGGAAAGATTTTCAAAAATCGGTAATCTATGACCTTACTTACGGGGAAAAAATGGAATCGTTAGCCATCTTAAAAGAAAAAACAGGAGCTAATGTTTCTTTTGTCCTGCCCCAGTGGCTGGCTGATGATATAAAAAAAGAGCTGGAAAATGAAAAAAACCCGGAGCAACCGGACTTTATCCTGATACTGGGCCAGGATGCGGATAAAACCTCCTCGGGAGCGGATAATCCGGAAGAGTAAAGTTGATAAAAATTTTCAATTTTCAATGACCAATTTTCAGTCAATATTTAATTTTTAATATTAAATTAAGTGGCGGATAAAAATACTAATTATGATTTAGAAGAGAGATTGGCTAAGTTCGCGGAAAGAGTGATTGATTTAGTTAGAAGATTGCCTAATAACAGCATTAACCAAAAATTAATTCCTCAAGCCGTAGGCTCTTCCGGCTCTTCGGGAGCTAATTATTGCGAGGCCTGCGAAGCGGAAAGCAAGAAGGATTTTAAGCATAAAATAGGGATAGTTAAAAAAGAATTAAGAGAAACTAAGCATTGGTTGAGACTGATAGCTAAAGCAAACCCCGAACAAATAGATGAACTTCGGAAATTACGGAAAGAATGCCATGAACTTTTACTTATATTTTCAAAAATATTAAGATCCTGCAATAATTGACAATTAGTTATTGAAAATTGATTGAAAATTGCAAATTGATAATTGTGAATTAAATAATACTTTTTAATTCTGATATTCGTATTTAACATTTCTATGGATTCCTCAAAAAAAAATCTCCCTCTCATTGTCATTTTCGGCCGCGCCAATGTCGGCAAATCAACTCTTTTTAACTGCCTGGTTGAAAAAAGGCAGGCTTTGGTTTCTAACATAGCCGGCACCACCAGGGACAGCAATCTGAACGAGGTGAGCTGGCGGGGAAAAAATTTCATACTGGTTGATACCGGCGGCATAATTGATTTGCCTGACAAAATGCCAGCCGGCGAAACGCCGGTTAATATAGAAGCAAAAGTCCAAGACCAGGCCCGCCAATACTTAACGCGGGCTGATTTAATTTTGTTTTTGGTTGACGCCAAAACCGGATTACTGCCGATGGACAGGCAGATGGCCTTATTTGTCAAAAAATTCTTAAAAAAAACCAAAAAAATAATTTTGGTGGCTAACAAAGTTGATAACTTCCGACAAATGGGAGAGACTGCGGAATTTAACAAGCTGGCCCTGGGAGAACCACAGGCGATCTCCGCCGCCACCGGAGCCGGCACCGGAGATTTGCTTGATCTTGTCATCAAAAAAATAAAATCAAAAAAAGATAACGCTTCGGCCGGACAAGAATCGGAAGAAAAAATAAAAATTTGCATTATCGGCAAGCCCAATGTCGGAAAATCCAGCCTCCTCAATTCTATTTTGGGATATGAGCGGGTTATTGTAAGCCCGGAACCGCACACCACTCGCGAACCGCAGGACACGGAAATAATTTACGGGGGAAAACCGATTATTCTTGTTGATACGGCCGGCATCAGCAAAAAGGGGGCAAAAACCAAGGGCCTGGAAAAACACGGAATCGCCAAATCCTTGAAAGCCCTGGAAAAATCAGACATCGCCTTATTGGTTATTGATATAAGCGAGGGCATAACCCATCAAGACGCCAAGCTGGTTGAGGAAATAGTGGAAAGGAAAGCCAGTTTTATTATTATCGCCAACAAATGGGATTTAATTGCCAAAAAGGACACGAAAAAATACACCAACTATATTTATAGCTCTTTCCCTTTCGCCACCTGGGCGCCGATTCATTTCGCTTCCGCCCTTACCGGCAGCAAAACGAACAAAATCCTGAATTTAATTTTGGAAATTGATGAAGGCAGAAAAATAAAACTGGGCGATTCCCAGCTTAATAAATTTCTGCTAAAAATCGTAAAAATCCATTTACCGGCCAAGGGCAAGGGCGTAAAAAAACCCCACATCTATGAATTCAAGCAAACAAGGGTTAACCCGCCAAAATTCCAGTTGCGGATCGGAGCCAAAGAAGACCTGCATTTTTCTTATGTCCGCTTTATCGCCAACCGCCTGCGGGAAAAATACGGGTTTCTTGGCACGCCGATTGATATAGAAATAGATAAGGGAAGAAAAGCGCATGGACAGCATGCTAGGGATTAGTTAATTAGTTGATTGGTAATTAGTTATTTTATTATTTTATTTTTATATTATTTTATCATTTAAAATATGCATATTATCGTCGGCCTGGGCAATCCAGGTAAAATTTATGAGAACACCCGCCATAATGCCGGCTTTATGGCAATTGACGCTTTGGCGGAAAAAGCGGGCGGAAACTGGAAAGAATCTAAAAAATTTAAGGCCCAAGTTTGCCAAACCGGAAACACCATTTTTATCAAGCCGCAAACTTTTATGAATAATTCCGGGCAGGCTGTTCAGGCAATTTTGGCTTACTATAAATTATTGCCGAAAAAGCTGGGGGTATTTAAAGCCAAAGACAGCGACTTGTCGGAAACCTTAACGGTTATCCACGACGATATTGATATTGCCCTGGGCAAATACAAAATTTCCGTTGATTCCCGCTCGGCCGGGCACAGGGGCGTAGAATCAATTATTAATCATCTTAAAACCAAAAATTTTAAAAGAATAAGGATCGGCATCAGGACAGAATTGGCTAACAGGATGCCGGCGGATAAATTTGTTTTAGAAAAATTTAAGCAGGATGAACTGGCTATTATAAAAAAATTAATTACAGAGTTACTCGCCTGCCGATGAGGCAGAGTTCTGTAATTAACATAAATAAACAAAAATCCCGTTAGAAAGCCAGAATTTTCTAACGGGGTAAAGAAAAAAGACCCTTTAATTAAAACGGGTCTTTTTGGTCGGGGTGGCGGGACTCGAACCCGCGGCCTCCTGCTCCCAAAGCAGGCATTCTGCCTAGCTGAACTACACCCCGACCGAAGATTGATATTTAAAAAGATACAATTTTATATTTACTTCTTCTTCATTATGACCGGCAAAAATTCTTGCCAAAGCCAGGCAAGATATGCCTGTAATTCTTCCGGGGTGGCGACATCGCCCTTGGCCTGATATTTTTTAATTCGAGCAACTTCGCCAGCAACGGCTTCCCAGGCAGTAGTATT
>JAQTRU010000027.1 GCA_028711655.1 Patescibacteria group bacterium | reverse complement strand
AAGCCGCCGAGAGAGGTGGCTGGTCCAAAAAGGGGCTTGATTTAACACCGAGGGGGGGAGATTTTTATGAAGTAGTGAAGAAGAAGCTGAAGGGTGATGAGGTTGCCTTGGATATCGGCACAGCAGAGGGTAATAATTTTTTACGTTTAGCCCCTTGTTTTAAAAAAGGCATAGGCATTGATATTGAGCCAGAGATGATAAATTTGGCTCAAAAGAATAAAAAGCGATACGGGGCAAAGAATGTGATTTTTAAATGTATGGATGCTAAAAAATTAAAGTTTCCGGCCGACAGCTTTGACATCATTACCGTTAAACATTCGCCTCTGTTTTTTAAAGAAGCATGCCGAGTGCTTAAGCCGGGAGGGTTGTTGATTACCCAGCAAGTGCATGAAACGGACAAGCTGAATCTTAAGCAAGCTTTTGGCCGGGGCCAGGGTTACAAAGAAAAGCCGGGGTCTCTTTTGAAGCGATATAAAAAACAGGCGAGACAGGCGGGATTTAAACAAATTAAAAGTGAAATTTCAAATATTCCTCATTATTTTATTTATAAAAGAGAATTGATTAGGTTTCTTGATAAAGCGCCGACGATACCCGATTTTGGCGGCAAAAAGGACTATTTTATTTTAGAAAAATTTATCCAAAAAAATAAAACCCCAAGAGGCATAAAATCAAACACCTCAAGATTTTTGTTAGAGGTGAAAAAATAGTAAACCGGTTTATATAAAAATTTGGAAATTTAAAAATGCGGAATGGTATCCGCGTTTTTTTATTTTTTATGTAAACCATTTTTGTATTTATTGTTTTGGAAATTAAATATAATTTATGGCTATTGGGGTTTTTTCTTGCCAAAATAAGCTAATTTTGGTAATCTTTAAGGTATGAGAAAAGACTTGCCCAAAGTTTATACGCCCGAGGCGTATGAGGATAAAATTTATGAGAAATGGGAAAAATCAGGGTATTTCAACCCTGATGTTTGCGTTCGCAAAAAAGTTTGCGCTAAAAACGCCAAGCCATTCACCATAATTTTGCCTCCGCCGAATATTACGGATAAATTGCATTTGGGGCACGGTTCCACTTTGGCGATTGAAGATTTGCTGATACGTTATCACCGGATGAAAGGCGACCGGACTCTTTGGTTGCCCGGCACCGACCATGCGGCCATTGCCACGCAGAATGTAGTGGAGCGGAAATTGTTAAAAGAAGAGGGCAAGACGCGTCATGATTTAGGCAAAGAAAAATTTTTAAAAAAAGTTTGGGACTTTGTCGAGGTGACGCAGGCGACAATTTTAAATCAGACGAGAAAAATGGGAGCGTCCCTGGATTGGTCAAGGCAGGCCTTTACCTTAGACGAGCCGAGGAAGAAAGCGGTTCGGAAGATGTTTGTTGACATGTACAAAGAAGGAATAATTTATCAAGGGGAAAGGATTGTTAATTGGTGTCCGCGCTGCCACTCTACTTTGGCTGACGATGAAGTCAATTATAAAGAGCAAAAAGCGAAATTATATACTTTCAAATATAGCAAGGATTTTCCTTTTGCCATTGCCACGACCAGGCCGGAAACTAAACTGGGAGATACGGCCGTGGCGGTTAACCCGAAAGACAAACGTTATAAAAAATATATAGGAAAAATTTTTAAAGTTGATTTCGTCGGCGCGCCTTTAAAATTAAAAATTATCGCGGACAGAAACGTTGATATTGAATTCGGCGCCGGCACGGTCGGCGTTACCCCGGCCCATTCCATGGTTGACTGGCAGATGGCCGAAGCCAATAAATTGCCAATTGTGAAAGTTATTGATGAAGATGGAAAAATTAATAATAATTTTGGCAAATATTCAGGCAAAGATGTTTTAGAAGCGAGGGAGATGATTGCGGAAGCATTAAAAAAACAAAAATTATTGGAAAAAGAGGAAGAAATTAATAATAATTTATCAGTTTGCTACCGTTGCGGCACGCCGATTGAGCCTTTGCCGTCAAAGCAGTGGTTCGTGTCCGTGGATAAGAAATTAAAGCGGTTAGGCAATAAGTCCTTGAAAGAAAAAGCGATTGAGGCGGCCAAAAGCGGCCTGCCTGCGGAGGCGGGGAAAATAGAATTTATTCCGGAAAGGTTTACAAAAAAATATTTGGACTGGATGGAGAATCTGCATGATTGGTGCATCAGCCGCCAGATTTGGTTTGGGCACGAGATTCCGGTTTGGTATAGGGAACACAAAAACACAAAAACACAAAAACACAAAAACAATGATAAGGAAGTGTATGTAGGGTTAGAGGCGTCAAAAGGTGAGGGCTGGGTTCAGGATCCGGACACCCTGGACACCTGGTTTTCTTCCGGCATGTGGACTTTTTCAACTCTGGGCTGGCCTGATAATTTTAAAACCAGCAAGAAGTCAGGAAATTTGGCGGAGTTTCATCCCACCCAGATTCTGGACACCGGCTATGAAATTTTAACTCTCTGGGTTTCCCGGATGATAATGATGTCTTTGTTTGCTCTAGAAGAAATTCCTTTTGAGAAAGTGTATTTGCACGGCATGGTTTTGGATGAGCAGGGCAAAAAGATGAGCAAATCCAGAGGCAATGGCATTGACCCGATTGACGTGATAAAAAAATACGGCACGGATGCGGTTCGCTTATCCCTGCTTATCGGCAATACGCCGGGCAATGATACCAGGATTTTTGAAGAAAAAATCGCCGGGTTCAGAAATTTTACGAATAAGCTCTGGAACATCAGCCGTTTTATAATGCAAAATGTAAAAATCAAAAATCAAAATGACAATTCAGAATGTAAAATTGATTATAGCAAGTTGACTTTGGCGGATAAGTATATTTTGTCTAATTTGTGGGATACCATAAAGCTGGTTAATGATTATTTGGATAATTATAAATTTTCAAGTGCTGGCGAGATTCTTAGGAATTTTACATGGGACGAGTTAGCGGATTGGTATTTGGAGGCAACAAAATTTCAAAAAGGGACTGAAACAGAAAAAGTATTGCTATACGTATTAAGAGATTTATTAAAACTTTGGCATCCGTTTATGCCATTTGTAACCGAAACTATTTGGCAGGAAATTTACGGGAAAGATAAGTTTTTGATGGTTGAAAAATGGCCGGAGTATAATGAAAAAGAGGCGATAAAATTTATGGTTGACGCCGGTGGGTTCCAAATATTGCAGGGTATTATTATCGGTATAAGAAATGCCAGGGCAGAAAACAGAGTTGACGCCTCAAAGAAGGTAGAAGCAGTTATAATTTCTGGAAATTATAAAGCATTAATTGAATATAATCAGGAATTGATTAAAGGACTTAGGACTGGGATTAGTAAATTAGAATTTAAAGAAAGTGGAGAGGGATATAAAGACGAAATATGCGTTAGAATTAGTAATATTGCCAATGATAAAAATCATAATATTGAGATTTATTTAATCGGCGTGATTGACAAGGAAAAAGAAGAGCAGAGGATTAAAAAAGAAATCGTTAATTTGGAAAAAATGATTACGGCCACGGAAAGAAAATTAAAAAATAAAGAATTTACGTCCAAGGCGCCGGCGGAGATTGTTAAGAAAGAAGAAGAAAAATTAAAAACTAGCCAAGTTAACCTTGAAAAATTAAAGGATCAAATAAAGAAACTTTAATTATAAAAAAATTAGTTCATGGAAAATATAAAAAATTTTATTGAAAATAATACTTTTTTGAGGGTTGAATTTTTAGGTAACTCTGTCGGTGATTGGCTTATAGCGGTTTTAATATTTTTGGCCGCCTTAATAGTTTTAAGACTTTTTAAATCCGGAGCAGTCGCCAAGCTTAGAAAAATATCGCAAAAAACAAAAACCGAGATAGACGATATGGCAATTGACGCCCTTGATTCTATTCATTGGCCGTTTTACATTTTCATTTCTTTTTATTTTTCTTTATTTTTTATCACCACGCCTTTATTCGTGAAAGAATGGTCTTTCTATATTTTTCTTATCGCCATGGTTTATTATATTGTCAGATTTTTGGCGACTTTAACCGATTACGGCGTTAAAATGGCCATAGAAAAAAGAAGCGGGGAAGGCGATCCGGGGATTATTAAATTTTTAGGGATAACTGTAAAAATTGTTCTTTGGGTTATTGCCGCGGTTTTGATTTTGGATAATATGGGATACCAGATTACTTCTTTGGTCGCCGGATTGGGCATCGGCGGAATTGCGGTGGCTTTGGCCTTGCAGAATATCCTGGGCGATCTTTTTAGCTCCTTCGCCATTTATTTTGACAAGCCCTTTAAAATCGGAGATTTTATTATCGTGGGCGAGCACATGGGAACGGTAAAAAGGGTTGGAATAAAAACAACCAGAATTCAGGCCTTGCAGGGAGAAGAAATTGTAATTTCCAATAATGAACTGACCAGCGCCCGGGTCCAGAATTTCGGTGTTATGCGGGAGAGGCGGATAGTTTTTACCGTTGGCGTGGCTTATAATACTTCGAGAGAAAAATTGGAAAAAATACCCAGCTTAATAAAAGAGATTGTTGCCGGCCAGAAAGATACCCGGCTGGACAGGGTTCATCTTAAAAATTTCGGGGATTTCAGTTTGGTTTTTGAAATTGTTTATTATGTTAATTCCGGCGACTACAATTTTTATATGGATACGCAGCAGAGCATAAATTTTGGAATTTTAAACAAATTTTCCGAAGAAAAAATAGAAATCGCTTTTCCGACCCAGACTCTTTATCTCAAGAAAGAGAAAATTTAATTTTATGTTTTATAATCTAAAGTCCTTATTGCCGAAATCAATCAAGAAAGCCGGCATAGCCGAACAGGTAAGGAATAAGCAGGTGGAGGATTTTTTTAATAAATCTAAATTTGAGTTTTTGGGCGCCGAGCTGGCAGCCAGGGCGAGGCCCATGTATTTAAAAAATAAAATTTTGTACATCGCCTCCTTGTCTTCGGTAGCAACGGAAAGGCTGGAGGCAAGGCAGGCGGAAATTGTCGCAGACATAAATAAAAAATTCGGGCCGGGGACGGTGAAAAAATTAAAATTTATTACTTGAAAAAGATGAATTAAAATGGTAAAGTAAAAGCGCATGACTTTGAGATCTTACTTAATTATAATGCTTTTAACGACCCTAGTTTGCTGGGCGGCTTTTATTTTTATTTTAACTACGGTTAATCCGGAAATCACCAACTGGCTCGGGTTTCTTCTTTTTTATTTATCCTTGTTTCTGGCTTTGTCAGGCACGGCGGCGATGATCGGCTTTTTAATTAGGTTTGTCGGCCTAAGGCGTGAACTGGCTTTTTATTCGGTCAAAACCGCTTTTCGGCAGTCATTTTTATTCGCCTTTTTGATCGTGGCGGTTTTATTCCTCCTAGCGCATAATTTATTTACCTGGCTTAATTTATTTTTGCTTATTATCGGGCTGTCGCTTTTGGAATTTTTTCTGATAAATTACGGTTCGCGCCGGATAAAATATCCGGTTAATAATTTAAACGAGGAATTCAAATGATTATTAACATAACTTAAACCTGTAATCCGTCAATAGATTAAATTTAAAAGGTAATTTCGTTAATTAAACTGTAATACCCGCAAATCAAAAAATCAACCGCAAATATACAAATACCACTTTAAACGTTTTAGTTAATATTTGTAGATTTGTGAAAAGATTTGTTGATTTGTAGGAGAAATTAATATTATAAATTGTTTATTATGAGGGAGAAGATAGAAAAATTAAAAAAGGAAATCCTGGATAGTCTGGCCAGGGCAAAAGACGAGAAAGTTCTGCGCGATCTGGAAATTAAGTATTTGGGCCGCAAAGGCGAATTGACGAAAATTTTGCGCGGCCTTAAAGATTTGAATGAAAAAGAAAAGAAGGAAATCGGGCAGCTGGCCAATGAAATTAAAAAAGAGATAGAAGACAAGTTCGCGGAGTTAAAAAAATTTATTCTGGGGATTTCAAAAAAGGAGCAGGTGGACATAACTTTGCCTGGCGAAAGAATCGAACGCGGCTATTTAAGCCCCTTGACCCTTGTCCAAAACGAGCTGGAGGATTTATTTACTTCCATGGGTTTTATGGTTTTGGACGGTCCGGAGTTGGAAAGCGATTTTTATAATTTTACCGCGGTTAATACTCCGCCAAACCATCCGGCGCGGGACATGCAGGATACTTTTTACATTGACAAGAAAAATAAGGACGGGGAATACGACTTGGTCATGCGGACCCACACTTCCTCGGTGCAGGTAAGGGCCATGCAGAAATATGGGGCGCCCCTGCGCTGCGTCGTGCCGGGCCGGGTTTTTCGCTGCGAAGCGATTGACGCCTGCCATGAACATACTTTTTTTCAAATGGAAGGCTTGATGATTGGCGAAGATATATCATTGGCTAATTTAATTTCCGTGATGAAAGAATTATTGTCCGGAATTTTTAAAAAAGAAATAGAAATTCGGGTCAGGCCCGGGTTTTTCCCTTTTGTCGAGCCGGGTTTGGAGCTGGATATTAAATGCACGATTTGCAGTGGTCAGGGCTGCCCAAGCTGCAAAAATAGCGGCTGGCTGGAACTTTTGCCTTCGGGCATGGTCCACCCGAAAGTTTTGGAATACGGTGGGATTGACCCGAAGAAATATTCCGGTTTTGCTTTCGGTCTGGGTTTAACGCGCCTGGCTATGATGAAATACGGGATTGACGATATAAGGTTGTTTAATAGCGGCGACCTAAGATTCCTTCAACAATTTTAAAGCACACGAATTAAACGAATAGAAACGAATATAGCGAATATGAAATTTAAAATTAGAAATTAAATAATATATGTATCTTTCCCTAAATTGGCTAAAAGATTTTATTGATATTCCGAAGAGTGTTACTCCGGAAGATTTGGGTTTGAAATTAACCATGCATACAGTCGAAATTGACAGGGTGATAAACCAAAAAGAAAGATTTGATAAAATCGTGGTGGGAAAAATTCTAGAATTAAAAAAGCACCCGTCCGCGGACCGGTTGCAGCTGGTTAAAGTCGATATCGGCAAGGAAAAACTAGATATAGTCTGCGGGGCAACTAACATCAAGGCAGGCGATTTCGTGCCGGTCGCTTTAGTGGGCGCAATTTTACCAAATGGCATGGAAATTAAAGCGGCCGAAATCAGGGGAGTAAAATCTAGCGGCATGCTTTGCGCCGAAGATGAGCTGGGAATAGGCGAAGACCATACCGGCATTATGATTTTAACCGGCGGCAAGGTGGGGCAGAATTTAGCCGAGCATTTTAAACTTAGTGATACGGTTTTTGAAGTTGATAATAAGTCAATCACCAACCGGCCGGACCTTTGGAGCCATTTTGGCATGGCTCGGGAGATTGCCGCTTTTTTGGGCATAAAATTAAAAGAACCGAAATCGGATTTAGGAAAATTAACTAAAGGCAAAGGGAAGCTGGAAAAACTAAAAGTGGAAGTGAAGGATTCTAAATTATGCCCGCGCTATATGGCGATTAAGATGAACGGCATAGCCATCGGACCTTCGCCGGAATGGATGCAGGAGAAATTATCCGCCGTGGGCATGCGCCCGATCAGCAATATCGTTGACATCACCAATTATGTGATGTTGGAACTGGGCCAGCCCTTGCACGCTTTTGACGCCAGTTTAGTCAAAGAAATCGGAGCGCGCCGGGCAAGGAAAGGGGAAGAGATGGAGACTTTGGACGGCCAGAAGAGGGAACTGGACGAAAATATGCTTTTAATCACGGACGGGGAAAAAGGAGTGGCTGTGGCCGGAGTGATGGGCGGATTGAGTAGCGAAATTAACGATAAAACAAGCTCTATTATTATTGAGGCCGCCAATTTTGAGCCGGTTTCGATAAGAAAAACTTCGCAGAAGCTGGGCCTGCGCACGGAAAGTTCAATGCGCTTTGAGAAATCTCTGGACCCGAATTTATGCGAATTGGCCATTGCCCGGACCGTAGAATTGGTAAAAAAATTATGCCCCAAAGCCGAAGTGGCAAGCGATTTGGTTGACATAAAAGATTTTAAGCTGGAAACCGGGCCGATTGAGTTAAATTTGGAATGGCTGGAAAAAATAATCGGGCAGAATTTTGAAGATAAAAAAATAATAAAGATTTTAGAGGGTCTGGGGTTTGCGGTTAGGAAAGAGGGGGAGAAACTGGAAGTAGCTATCCCGACCTGGCGGGCGACCAAGGATATTTCCATACCCGAAGATTTGGTCGAGGAAATAGTCCGGATTTACGGGTATAATAATTTAAAGCCGGAGATGCCGAAAGTGGTGATGGAAGCCCCGCGGGTTAACAGGGAAAGAATGTTAGAAAGAGAGATAAAAGAAATTTTGGCCCAAGGCGCCCGCTTGGCGGAAACTTACAATTATTCCTTTGTTAACGAAGGTCAATTAAAAAAATTGAGAATGGAAACAAGAAATTATGTGAAGTTGGCCAATCCGATTGTGAGCCAGCACACGCTTCTTCGCCAAAGCTTGGCGCCGAATCTTCTAGAGAACATAAAAACCAATCAGTTCCACTACAATGCTTTCGGCTTGTTTGAAATCGGCAATGTCTTTATGGATTTGGTTGGCGAAGAAGACAAGGGCGGAGACAAAAACGAGAAATTGCCCTATCAGGAAAAGAGACTGGGAATAATTTTGGCCGGCGAAAAAAAGGAAGATGTTTTCAGAAAAGCAAAAGGCATGGTTGAGTATTTATTCAACTATTTCGGTTTAGCCGCCAGTTTTGAATTCCCGGAAGACTTGCCGGGCTGGGCGGACACAAAAGCGGCGGTCAAAATAATTTCAAAAGTAGGACATAAAAATGATTTGGGCCTGGCGGCCAGATTGGACAATCAGGCGGCTGCGGCTTTAAACATAAAAAAGGAAGTGGCCGTAGTTGAGATAAGGTTTAAGGATCTGGTTGATTTAATTCTTGCCGAAGGGGCAAAACAATACGAGAGAATCCCCAAATATCCGCCGGTTGTCAGAGATTTGGCCTTTGTGGCCGAAAAAAAGATTTTGTACAAGGATATAAAAAAGGAAATAGAGGGTTTTAGCGGGCTGGTGAAAGAAGTGGAACTTTTTGACGTTTATGAAGGAGAGAGCCTGGGCGAGGATAATCGGAATCTGGCTTTCCATATTATTTATCAGTCGCCGGATAGGACTTTAACAGCCGAGGAAATAGAAAAAGAACAGGAAAAATTAATAAAGCTTTTGAAAAAGAAATTCAAAGCGCAGATAAGAAACTTTTAATTTATTACAAATTACAAATCTATCACAAATTTACAAATTTATGAATACAGGGAAATATTTAAAATAGTATCTGTGAATTTGTGAAAAAATTTGTAGATTTGTAATTATCAATATGAAAGAGATAAAAAGAATAAAAAATTTTTCTTTGGCCAAGATTACGGCCGCAATTTACGGTTTGGTCGGATTTTTTACCGCTATTGCCGTAGCCATTATAACCATGGCCAATATTATTATTCGGGAAGGGGCAAGCGGCTCGGTTTTCCTCATCGCCCTTTTCAATTTGGGAATGGGAATTTTAATCGGTTTGGCCACGGCCGCGGCTTCCGCCATCGTCGGCTGGATTATAGGTTTTCTTACTTCGGCCTTCTATAATATGTTTTCCGAGCGCTTGGGCGGAATAAAGCTTGACCTGGAAGAAGAGGCGAAAGAGGATGAAACTCCTCGCCCCCTTGAAACGGCTGCGGGCGGGCAGGACGAGGAGCAACAAACGCAATTTTAATTTATTAATATTTAAGGAGGATTGGTTTTCTCCGTTCTTAAAAATATGTATCTAATTCAAGACAGCAAAGATCTCCTTTTTGTCGTGCTCGCTTTCTGTATTCTCTGGCTCTCGATTTTTCTGGCCTGGTTTATTTACTACCTTGCCATGATTATGCGCCAGGCCTACAAGTCCGTAAAAGAAACGCGGGAGAAGATTAATAAAGTTGACGAAATCCTTAAGTCCCTGAAAGATAAAATTGAGCACAGCGCTTCTTATCTGGCCCTGATCGGCGAAGGAGTGAAAAAGTTGGTGGAAGTCGTGAAAGAAAGAAGCGAGGCCCCAAAAGGGAAAAAGAAAAAAGGAAAATAAATAAAAAGTATATTATGCCAAAAAAGAAATTAGCTAAGAAGGGCGGTTTGAATGCGCCCTTGCAAAAGGACCTTAGGGGAGAAATAAGAAGATATAAGGTAAGGGGAGTAAAATTTAACGCTTTGTTTACCAAGGCCGGAAAATACCGAAGCGGCGACCTTCATCCGGTTACTCAATACGATTTGATTTTTAAAGGCAAATTTCTAATTACTATCCGCGAAGGCGATAAAGACGTGGTTTATGAAAAAGGGGAGAATGAACTGATAATTATTCCGCCCAACACGCCCCATCTGTTTAAAGCCCTTTCCGATACGGTAATGCTGGAATGGTGGGACGGGCCGTTTGAAGTCGGCTATTACCAACCTTATCGGAAATTCGTGGAAAGGCAGTTTTCTAAAAAGAAAATAACAAAATAAAATTTAGCTTAGTCGTAGTCTCCCGTGAGGGGACTACGACTGTTTTTTTAAGACTGGGTCGTAGTCCTCTGTTGAGAGACTACGACCCCGCTAGGTGCTCCAGACGCTTTCCGCATGGTATAATACTAATATGGCCAGAAGATATAAATTATTTATACCAAATGAAATTTATTTTATAACCTTGACTGTTTTTGGATTCAATAAAATATTTCCGAATAACAAGTATTTTAACTTGGTGTATAAATGGTTTGATTACGTTAAAGACAATTATGGAAATGAGATACATGGTTATGCAATTATGCCTAACCATATTCATTTAATAATGAAGATTACGGATAAATCGCCTGAATTATCAATTTTAATAATGAATGCCAAAAGATTTTTAACTTATGGAATAATTGAATTGTTAAAATCGGAAGGGCGATACGATCTAATTAGTATTTTCCAAATTGGCGCCCGGAAAGAATTAGGGGCTTATCATCGGGTATTTACAGATAGATACGATTCGTTATTACTCCAAAGCCAAAAATTATTTTTGGAGAAATTAAATTATATCCATAATAATCCCTGCCAGCCGCATTGGAATTTAGCAATTGAGCCGGAAGACTATAAGCACTCTAGCGCGACAAATTATATTTTAGGCAAAGGTTATTATGATGTTGATGTTATTGATTTTTAAAAACATGGGTCGTAGTCCTCTGCGAGAGACTACGACCCTGCCAAATATCAAAAAAATAAAAAAGAGCGGAGACATTCCGTTCTTTTTTATTATAATTATATTTCTAACACCTAACACCTATTTTTTATACCCACAGTCTTTGTTGCTGCATTTCACCCCGTCTTTGGCTTCTACCAATAACGCTTCGCAATCAGGGCATTTGGCTCCGGTGGGTTTGCCCCAGAAAGCGGTTTTGCAATCCGGGTATTGGTTGCAGGCGTAAAAGACGCCTTTGCGGCCGCGCTTAGCCACGATTTCTCCCTGGCCGCAAACCGGGCATTTTACGCCGGTTGATTTTTGGTTTTTATTGTTTTCTTTTATATTTTTTAAATTCCGGCACTTGGGAAAAGCCGTACAAGCCAAAAACGGCCCGTACCGCCCGACTTTGATGGCCATAGGGGAACCGCATTGGTCGCAGGTTTCGCCTTCGTATTTTTTCTCCAATTCCTTTATTTCTTTATCATCCGTCTGGCCGTTTTTGTCTCGGTCGGCTCCAGGCATGGATTTAATATTTTTACATTCCGGAAAAGCGCTGCAGGCCAGAAATTTTCCGTAGCGGCCGGTTTTAATAATCATCGGCGCTCCGCATTTATCGCATTTTTCATTTGATTTTTCTTCAGGCATAATTTCTTTTTTATCAATTTCTTGATATTTATTAGTTAAATTATCGTGAAACGGGTCGTAAAAGTCGGCGATGACTGGTTGCCACCGGCTTTTGCCCATGGCGATTTTATCTAAATTGTCTTCCATCTCGGCTGTAAATTTATAATCTACGATTTCGGAAAAATGCTTGACCAATAAATCAATCACGACAAAAGCGATATCGGTCGGAGCCAGTTTTTTATTTTCGTCGCGGACAACATAATTCCGCGCTTCAATCGTAGCTATGGTCGGGGCGTAAGTGGAGGGCCGGCCGATTCCGTGCCTTTCCAAAGCTTTGACCAGGCCGGCGTCAGAATAGCGGGCCGGGGGTTTGGTAAAATGTTGCCCTTTTTCCAGCTTTTTTAAATTCAGTTCTTCCCCATCCTTTACTTCCGGCAAATTTACTTCCTTGCTTTTTTCCGGATAAATTTTTAAATAGCCGTCAAATTTTAAAGTTTGGCCCGTGGCCCTAAATTGGTATTTTGTATCTTTGGCGTCAACGTCAATTACGGTAGCGTCGACAACCGCGGGCGGCATCTGGCTCGCCAGCGCTCTTTGCCAGATTAATTTATATAACCTTAACTGGCCTCCGGCCAAAGACGATTTTTCCGGAGTTTTTTCGGCTTCAGTTGGGCGAACCGCCTCATGGGCTTCCTGCGCGTTTTTCGACTTATTTTTGAAGGCGCGGGGAGAAGCTAGGCAATATTTTTCCCCCAATTCTTTTTTTAAATAATCTTTGGCGTCATTTAAAAATTTTCCGGATAGATTTAAAGAATCGGTCCTCATATAAGTGATTAATCCATTTTCATACAACTGCTGGGCTATCGTCATGGTTTGTTTCGCGCTCATTCCCAGCCAGCGGTTGGCGGTTTGCTGCAAGGTGGAAGTGGTAAAAGGCGCGGGCGGATTTTTTCTC
The DNA here is from genome assembly GCA_028711655.1 of Patescibacteria group bacterium. Classification (NCBI taxonomy): domain Bacteria; species Patescibacteria group bacterium. The sequence goes on along the minus strand of JAQTRU010000027.1, from coordinate 2,327 downwards.
GCTTCTTTCCTTTCAATATTAGCCACCAGATATTTGGAGCCTTCAATTTCGCCCAAAATTCTTTTGGCTTCTTTCTCGTTTTTTATTTCCAATTTATCAATGGTTTTTCCTCCGATTTTATTTAAAGCCGCGGTAAATTCTTCGCCGGTTTTTTCTTTTTTAAAATCAGCCAAAACGCTCCAGTATTCTTCCGGCTTAAAATCTTTGATCTGCCTTTCCCTTTCCACAATCAAGCGGACGGCCACGGACTGAACCCGGCCGGCCGAAAGCCCACGCGCCACTTTTTTCCATAAAAACGGGGAAAGTTCATAGCCAACCAGGCGGTCCAGGATTCGGCGCGCTTGCTGGGCGTCAACCAGCTTCATATCGATTTGGCGGGGGTTTTTCAGGGCTTCCAAAATCGCATCTTTGGTGATTTCATGAAAGACAATTCTCTTTAATTTATTTCCATCCAATTTTAACGCTTCCGCCAGGTGCCAGGCAATCGCTTCCCCTTCGCGGTCTTCGTCGGACGCCAAAATGATTGTTTCCGCTTTTTTCGCGAGGTCTTTCAATTTCGCCACGGTTTTTCTGGACTTGGACGGGATTATATATTTCGGCTTGAAGTCGTCTCCAATATCAATCCCCATATCGCTTTTGGGCAAATCGCGGATATGGCCGAAAGAAGATTCAATTTTATAGTTTGAATCCAAAAATTTTGTGATGGTTTTGGCTTTGGTTGGCGACTCAACAATGATTAGATTTTTACTCATATTATTTTCCCGCACCTTTTAAGTGAAACGTTTGCGCGTTAAATGTTCTAATAAATAATTATTATGTAAAATAATTGATTATAGATAGCGACTGAATTTTTTTGAATGTTTAATTACTTAAAGGGCGCGGGATTTTATCCATTTTTTTCTTAATTCCCCGGCCAGGAAAAATGAGCCGGTTATTAGGATTGCGTCATCCTTTTTTGCTTTGGCCAGGGCTTCTTCCAGGGCCTGCCAGGGGTCAACAAAAATTTTTATTTTTTTCTTTGTTAATTTCTCGGCTGATTCGGACATTTTCCTTAGATTTTTGCTTTTGCGCCCGGGGAAGAGAAAACGAGTCAGATATATTTGCGAACCGAGCGGAATGATATATTTTAAAGTATTATATAAATTTTTACTTTCCGCAAGCCCGATGACGAGATAGAGTTTTTTATATTCCAGATTTTTCACAAAATCCGCCGTAGTTTTCATCTTGTCGGGGTTATGCGCGCCGTCAAGGATAATAAGCGGTTTCCTCTGGATGATTTCCAGCCGGCCGGGCAGCCAGGCGGCGGCCAGGCCTTTTTTTATCGCTTTCGGCCCGATTCTTCCGTCCTTGATTGAATTTATGGTTTCAATGGCTAAAATGGCGTTTTTTATCTGGTGCTCGCCGGCGATTTTCGTCCGGTAGTTATTATTTTTATATTCAAATTCGGTTCCGGTTAAGCCGTTTTTTACAACCCTGAAGTTAAAATTAATTTTTTTTAATTCGCTTCTTTTTTCTTCGCAATTTTTTTCTAAAATTTTAAGAAGAAGGGGGTCTTCTTCGCCGGTCAAGAGGATTGAGCCATTTTTTATAATTTTCGCTTTAGTTTTGGCGATTTTTATTTTTGTTTTGCCGAGAATCCGGTCATGGTCAACCCCGATATTGGTTATTACCAATGCTTTCGCCCGCGGGATAATATTGGTGGCGTCGAAACTGCTGCCGATTCCGGTTTCCAAAACCACATATTCGCATTTTTTTTCTTTGAAATAAAGAAGGGCTATGGTTATTAAGGTTTCAAAATAGGAGGGGACGCCATAAGGGTTGGATTTTGCGCAGACAGCGTAATAAGGTTTGAGGCGATCGATCAATCTAGCTAAGTCTCCCGGCGAGATTTCTCGGTTATTCATTTTTATTCTTTCGGTTATCGAGGCCAGGTGGGGGGAAAAGAATCCGCCGGTTTTTATCCCCGCTTCGGACATTACGGATTGGATAAAGCAGGCAAGAGAACTTTTTCCCGACGTGCCGGCGATATGGATGTATTTAAACTCCTTTTCCGGATTCCCCAAAATTTTTAAAAGGAATTCCAGCCGTTTGATAAAAAAAGACAGGTCTTTCGCCTCCCCTTTTTTAAGGTTTTTCAGTTCGGGTATATTGGTAAGCGATTCAAGAAATTTTATTGAATTTAAATATTTTTGATTTTTCATTCCATTGAATAATAAAATAAAAAAATAACAAATGACAATTAAGCAGAAGGATATATGTTAAAAATTTTTATAATATTTCCCGCCAAAGGCGGATCAGCCTCCCCGGCCTTGCCAATCCCGCCTCTC
>JAQTRU010000026.1 GCA_028711655.1 Patescibacteria group bacterium | reverse complement strand
GCCAAAAACAAACCACCATAGAGGGAACGGACAATACTTTGTTGCTGGCGGCGGATTTGGAAAGCTTTGATATGGATTACAAGATTGAAAAGATAGAGGAGGATGAGGAAATGTATTATATCACTTACACTTATTTGGATTTGCTGTTGGTGGACAACGCCTGGCAGTACCAATTCAAGGAAAGCGTCCGCCGCGTTTCCAAAAAATCAAAACTTGATTTGGGCATTTACCTGGCCGAAGAATTAAAAGAAGAGTACGAAGCCAGGGTAAGGGAACTAAAAGGAGCGCAGGCCAAAGCCCGGTCCGCCGGTGAAGAAAAAAGATTGGCGGTAACCGAATACAGCGGTTTAATCGGCGCCACCCTGGATTTGGCGGCTAAAGTTTTTTCCGGCTATGAACCGATAAAAAAGGAAGAGCTTTCTTCGCCGGTAACGGTTGAATCATTGCGCCAGACGCCAACCGGAAAGGCAAATTTGTCTCCCGTTGGCTCGGATAACTTAACCCAAATTTATTTTGATTATATAAGCGAAAACGATCCTGATGGCGATAATATTTTCAACGCCGACGACAATTGTCCGGATATTTATAATCCGGACCAATTGGATAGCGACAATGATGGCATTGGCGATGCCTGTGAAGCTGAAGAGGCAGGCAGTGAAACAGAGGAGGGGGACATACCAGCCGAAGAAATTGTGGAGATTATTGAGTTGCCAGCCGAAGAAACGGCCGGGGATAACGAACCAACTGATGAGCCAGCGCCAGCCGAAGAAACGGCCGGGGATAACGAACCAACTGATGAGCCAGCGCCAGCCGAAGAAACGGCGCCGGCGGATAACCCGACAGAAGCGCCGACAGAGTAAAATTAGGATGATAAAATTTTCAATTAATTAATTATTAATTAATTCGCAGATAATTGAAAATTTAAGAATTGATAATTAGGAATTAAGTTTATGCCTAGCGATTTCCAACAAACTGTAAATTTAAAGGAGAAACCGAAACTCAAGGCCAGTCCTAGCCGGACCGAAGAGATTGATAATGTCTTTAAAGATTCCGGTGAAGAGTTCGGCAGAATAAACCGACCAAGGGCAAGAAAAATCAACGAATCTTTGGCCCGGAAATTGGCTGTAGCGGTTGCCTTGGCGGCGGTTCTTATTGCCGTTTATTTTTTGTTTTTCAGAAAAAGCGGAGGGGAGGAAAATATGGTAAAAGCCGGTAATTGGTACGCGGTAAAATTAGTTGACGGGGAAACTTTTTACGGCCAGATTAAAGATGTGGCCGCGGATCCGGTTATTATGGAAAATGTCTATTATAATTATGACCAGCAGAAGAGCGGTAAAACCATTGAGGAAACAGGCAGTTTGCGCTTGGTAAAAAGAGGCCAGGAGACTCATGGTCCGGAGGGGATTATGAATATTGTCCGGACGCAGGTTTTATACATGGAGCCGCTAAAAAAAGATTCAAAAGTTCTGGAGGCAATTTTAAATTATGAAAAATAATGCGGGTTGCTAGCGGGTTTTCACACCTACCACCAAACCTTTCTCTTTTAATCCATCAAAAGTTTGTCGCCAGCGCCGCTGCCAACTGGTCTCCGCACCAGTTGGAAACCCTTCGCAAACCATCAAAAGTTTGTCGCCAGCGCGGAGACTGGCGACCAGCCTAATAACAAATTTATGGTTGATGATAAAAATTTACAATTAGAAAATCCGGAAAATAAAAATTTAACTCCGGAGAAGGTTGAAGGGGAAATAAAAAAAATTGAGTCGGTTCTGTTAGGGGGGAAGGAAATGACGCCGGAAAGAAGGGAAACCTTAACGGAAAAAGAGGGAAAAGGAACGGAAGAAAAACCAAAAACAATTCCGTTCGCGGCGGGATTGTCTGATATCGGCGAAGCTGAAACAAGGAGAAAAGAAAGGGAAGAAAAAATAGGGAAAATACTGGAAACGGGAATGGAGGAAGTTTATTTAAGCCTGCCGGCGGATAAACAGCGGGAGTTCAAAGCCAGGGGCGAAGCCACGACGAGAGAAATCAATAAATTACTAGGGAAAGTCAAAGTTAAAGCTGAAAAAATAGTTTATTTGATAAAAAAGTGGCTCTCAATTATTCCCGGGGTCAACAAGTTTTTTTTAGAGCAGGAAGCAAAAATAAAAACTGACGAAATTATGAAACTAAAAGAGCGATAATCAACGCAAGAAAGGCGAGGATGTTCGCTTTTTAAATTTTTTTCTATGGACTACGGTTTCCCGGAACAAAACGTCTATTCAGCCCCAACCAATTTAAGCCTGGAGCTAGCGCCTTGGCTGGTTTACTTAATCTGGGCGATTGTTGTTCTTTTTTTTCTGCTCTTTCTGGTTAGAATCATTAAATTTCTCTACAACCGCAATCGGATTTTTGATCAGATTATTTTCTTGGTCCGTTTGCCAAAAGAAAAACCAGGGGAAAGAGAGGAGGATTTTGATGTCCAGCACCTGCACGAAGAAATTGCCAAGGGTGAAACGGTTTTTGCCGGCATTGGCGGTTTGCGGGCGCAAAGGGGAATTCTGCCCTGGCTTCTTGGACGGGACGACCATTTTTCCTTTGAAATCGTGGCTCGGGAAAAGAAAATTTGCTTTTACGCGGTCGCGCCCAGGAAAATGGCCCGCTATTTAGAACAGCAAATAAACGCGCACTATCCGGAAGCGGTGATTGAGGAAGTGGAAGATTATAATGTATTTGCTCCAAAAGGAGAAATAGCGGCCGGCTCCCTCAAAACAGACCGTGGTTTTATTTTTCCCCTAAAAACCTATCGTAAGCAGGAAACCGACCCGATGAATTCCATTATTAATGCGATGTCAAAACTGGAGGCGGACGAATCTGTCGCTATCCAATACGTTGTCCGAAGCGCCAAGGGCGTTTGGCATAAAAAAGCCGCAGCCATAGTAAGGGAAGTGGCTTCCGGCAAATCTATGGCCGAAGCCCTTAAATTGAATAAAATAACAAAAGCAATCTCGGCAGTCGGAGATATTGCGGCAATGGCCAAACCGCCGACAGAATTAGAAAGGCAAAAACAACTTAATAATGCGTCTAAAACTTCCGCCCTGGAGCAGGAAATGCTCAAAGAGATAGAAGAAAAAAACGCCAAAGCCGGTTTGGATGTTAATTTGCGGATTGTGGTAAGCGCGAAAAACAAAGGGCAGGCAGGAGTGTTTCTGGAAAATATGGCTAACGCTCTAAGGCAATATAATTATTACGAATATGGGAATAATTTCAAAAATAAGCTGGCCAGGGGCAACCAGGGCGGAATAATAAATGATTTTATTTATCGCCGCTTTCGGGAAAAATTAAGTTTTCTCCTTAATACCGAGGAACTGGCTTCTCTTTTTCATTTTCCCTTAAAGCACACGGAAACTCCGAATATTCTCTGGCTTACGGCGAAATACGCTCCGGCGCCCTCCAATCTCCCAGATGAGGGAATTATTTTGGGGGAAAATTTTTATCGCGGAGTGAAAAAGGAGGTGAAAATAAAAAGAGATGACCGGCGGCGGCATCTTTACGTTATAGGTAAATCCGGCACGGGCAAATCGCAGTTTATGGCCAGTCTGGCCATTCAGGACATAATAAACGGGGAGGGTGTCGGGGTTTTGGACCCGCACGGGGATTTAATCCAGGATATTCTCTGCCGCATTCCGCCCGAACGGGCGGAAGACGTGATTTTGTTTTCCCCGGCAGATCTGGAACGGCCCCTGGCCTTGAATTTGGTGGACTACGATCCGAAGTATCCCGAACAAAAAACTTTTGTCATTAATGAGATGATAAAGATATTTGACAAGCTTTACGACTTGAAAGCCACTGGCGGACCCATTTTTGAACAATACATGAGAAACGCCCTGCTCCTTATTATGGCTGATCCGGCTTCTGGCTCCACCTTGATGGAAGTGCCGAAAGTTTTGGCCGACCCGGCCTTCCGGAAAATGAAACTGGAGCGTTGCGGGGATCCGACAGTAGTGGATTTTTGGAAACAGGAGGCGGAAAAAGCCGGAGGCGAAGCGGCTTTGGCAAATGTTGTCCCTTATGTCACTTCAAAATTAACCCAATTTATTTCTAATGATACAATGAGGCCAATAATCGGGCAGCAGAGAAGCTCTTTTAATTTTCGCGATTTGATGGATAAACAAAAAATCCTTTTGATTGATTTATCAAAAGGCCGGGTAGGGGAGATGAATGCTTTTCTTTTGGGCATGATCTTGATAGGCAAAATTTTAATGGCGGCTTTATCCCGGACCGATATTCCGCTTGAAAAAAGAAAAGATTTTTATCTTTATATTGATGAGTTCCAGAATTTTACCACTGATTCAATCTGCTCTATCCTTTCTGAAGCGAGAAAATACGGGCTTAATTTAATTATTGCCCACCAATACTTGGGGCAACTGGTAAAAAACAAAGATACAACTATAAAAGACGCTGTTTTTGGCAATGTCGGCACTTGGGCTTTATTCAAGGTCGGATCAGAGGATGCGGAAGCTATGGAAAAAGAATTTTCACCGGTTTTCAACCAATACGATTTGATTAACGTTGATAAATTCACGGCCTATGTAAAACTTTTGATTGATAATGCCGCCAGCCGGCCGTTTTCCATGAAAACTTTATGGCCCTTGCCGGGCGAGGCGCGGGAAGATATGGCCAGAAGGATAAAAGCCCTGTCTCGGATTAAATATGGCCAAGACCGGAATATAATTGAAGCGGAAATCAAGCAAAGAGGCAAAATGGGCTAGCCGGGCTTGCGGCTTGCCAAAAAAATGTAAATTTTGTAGAATATGAGGGCAAGCTATAGGATAAAACAAACATATGAAAAATAAAAACCAAGACCAAGGCCCGGATTCTTTCGGCGATGATTTGGAAATAGAAAGCGGATTCCTGGATGAAAATAAGGAGTTTAACCTTGACTCGGACGGCAATCCTTTTGCCGAAGAAAAAAAAACGGACAAAAAAAGAATTAAGAAAGAAAAAGACCCGGAGGGAATAATTATCGGCCGGGCCAAAATCGTTTTGTTAAAAAAATTAGCAGAAAATATAAAAGAAAATAATGATAAGTTTCTGGAAATTTTGTCTGTTTTGGCGCCGGGAGATGAGGCGGGCCGAATTAGCATCAGCCAAATAGGCGAAGAAACCAAAGACGGGGAAATTTCTCCTTTTTCCGGAGAAGAGACCGGTAAAATAATTGAAGGGGTTTTTGATGGGGAGAATATGATCGGGCCGGACGGAAAACAATACAGCGTGCCGGCCAATTACGCTTCCAAATCAAAACTGGTGGAAGGCGATATTTTGAAGCTCACTATTACCCAAAACGGAACCTTCATCTACAAACAAATCGGCCCGATTGAAAGGGCGAGAGTGGTGGGAGAGTTGAAAAAGAGCGGCGACGGGGATTTTGTAGTAGAATCGGAAGAAGGAAAAAAATGGCAAGTGCTTCCGGCCAGCGTTACTTATTTTAAAGGCGAAGCGGGCGACGAAACCATAATTTTAATACCAAAAACCGGCGAGAGCAAATGGGCGGCGGTGGAGAATATTATCAGAAAAAGGGAGTAATTTCTCAGGTGCCAACTATTAGTTATTAGCTTTTAAGTTATCATGTTCACGCATTTTAAAGCGTGTTTTTTATATTCTTGATTTATTCCAATTTAATGGTAAAATGGAAAAGTAAGAGAAGGTTTTAAAAGCCTATTTTTGGTTTTTAATTTTTAATCTTTAATTTTTTTAAAATGGCGACATTATACAGAAAGTACCGCCCGCAAAATTTTGCCGAAGTGGTTGGGCAGAACCATATAAAAATTACTTTGGAGAATGAAATTCAAAGCGGTCGGATTGCGCACGCTTATCTTTTTTGCGGTCCCAGGGCGGTTGGAAAAACAACTTTGGCTCGGGTGATCGCCAAGGCGGTTAATTGCCAAAAAAGAAAAGAGGGCGAAAGCGAGCCCTGCAATAAGTGCGAAATTTGCCAAGAAATCACGGCTGGACGCGGCTTGGATATTATTGAAATAGACGCGGCTTCCCATACGGGCGTGGATAATGTCCGGGAAAACGTCATTACTTCGGCCCGGACCGCGCCGTCCCGCTGCAAATACAAAATCTTTATAATTGATGAAGTCCACATGCTTTCCATTTCCGCTTTTAACGCTTTGCTGAAAATTATGGAAGAGCCGCCGCCTAATGTTATTTTTATTCTCTGCACCACCGAAGTCCATAAAGTTCCGACTACTATTATTTCCCGTTGCCAAAGATTTGATTTTAGGCGCATCAGCGTGGTTGATGTCGTGAAGAAATTAAATTATATTGTCAATAAAGAAGGGATAAAAATAGATAAAAAGATTCTGGAAGCCATCGCTAGAAAATCAGAAGGATATATGCGCGACGCGGAAAGTCTCCTGGGCCAGATTGTTTCTATTGGCGGACGGGAAATCACGCAGGAAGAGGCGGATTTAGTCATCCCCAGAAGCGATTTGGACGAAATCATAAATTTAATCGCTTATTTGGCGAAAAAAGACGCGGCTGGAGCCGTCAGGCTAATAAATAAATTAGTTGACGAGGGGGTTAATTTGGCCGCTTTTGTTTCCGACCTGATTGAAGTTTTGAGGAAAATAATGCTTGGAAAAATCAGCGCTGGAAATTTAGCCCTGGAATTTGGAGAAAATTTAGAAATAAAAATTAATGAAATTTCGCGCGAACTTAATTTGGAGCAGCTTATCCTCTTTATGGAAAAATTTATAAAGGTTAAAAATGAATTAAAGGACAGTTTTATTATCCAATTGCCCATGGAATTGGCTGTTACCGAGCTTTGTATGGCCAAAGAAGCGGTTCCTGCCAAAATTATCTCGCCCGCGCCCAAAAATTTTCCCAAGGCAAATCCCGGTCCGGCTTCTCATAACCAGGGAGTCTCTTCGGCCGGAATGAATCTGGAGGAAATAAAAAATCGCTGGCACGAAGTTTTGGCCAGAGTAAGCAAATACAACCATTCTTTATCTTTTATCCTGCGCGTTTGCCAGCCAAAAGGCATAACCGGCAGCCAACTTTGCCTGGCCTTTAAATATAAATTTCACAAAGACCGGATCAGCAATCCGCAGATCAAGGGATTGGTGGAAAATATCCTAACCGAAGTTTATGGCTTATCTCTTTCAATTGAGGCCATAATTGACGAGGCCTTGGAAATAAATTCCGGGGGAGGAGGCGGGACGAATGGCGAGCAGGGAATTGAAGCGGAGAATGGCGAATTAAAGGCGAAAAACAATGAAGGAGAGGATAGGCCGGCCAACGGCAACATGCTGAATGATTTATTAGAAAACTTTGGCGGAAAAATTGTGAAATAATTTTTGCGGGATCGTCTAATGGTAGGACGCTTGATTCTGGCTCAAGTAATCTTGGTTCGAATCCAAGTCCCGCAGCCAACAAGGATAAGATTGAAAGGTTGCCTCGCGGCTTCGCCGCTAAAATTTAGTCAAAATATAATTTTTGGCTTTGCGAAAAACCCGCCCTTTACCGGAGCGGGTTTTAAAAAACGATTCGGCTTATTTTAGTTTAGACATAAGGCCTTGGACCAACTCAAAATTTTTTGCCTCGCCGCTTTTTTTGTGAATTAAACCCCTTTCTTTGCCAATAAAAATTTTGGCCAAAAAATAAAATTTGTGTTATAATTTAAAAATGGACAAAGAAATCAGGCAGTCAATTTTAATTTTTTGCCTTTTACTTCTCTTTTGGGCGAGCGGAGCGGTTGTTGACACGGCTTTGTGGGGACACGAGACTTATCGGACGCCGGATTGGCTTATCAAGAATTTACATTTGTTTTGGCTGGTTCTAAACCAATTTTTGTTGCCGTTGCTGGTTTTATTGGTTATAAAGCCAGGATTGAATACCTTAATTCTGTATTTATCCGCGGGTTTTTCCGGCAGTGTTTTATGGGATTTGGTTTATTCTTTATTGACGCGCGGAAAATTTATAAGCGATAGCCTGGAAAGATGGTTTACCCTTGATTTTTTAAATCTGACGGTTGGCTTCGGCCGGGAACAGGCAATTTATTTTCATATTTTCCGAATTTTAATAAGCGCCGCGCTTTTTTATTGGCTGTACCGCCGTTTAAAAAAATATTTTGTTCTCAACCCGAAAATATGATAAAATATTGCTATAAATACAAGCTTCGCGAAGCGAGGCGAATAGAATATGGAAGAAAAAAACTTGGAAAACGAAAAAAATGAAAAACAAGAAAAAGGGGCGGATATGAACCAATATCCGTCTAGTTTTGGCCCTTCGGACAAAAAACTGGCCCTAGGCCTATGGCTGCTTGAGAATAAAAGGAAGTTGCGGATGGCTTTAATTATATTTTTGGTAATAGTAGCTGGAATTTCCTGGTCTTACACTATTTACGGGTTTGCCTATTACATTGGCAAAGGCATGAATGAGGACGAAATTTTGGTTAGGCAAATCGTTGAGGAGCGGATGGTCGGGCATGATTATATTTTGGAATTAGCGCCGCGAGACCTTATCCTTTCCTCGCCGCAAATTCTGAAAGCTACCGAAGATAAATATGATCTTTTGGCGGAAATAAGGAATCCGAATCCGAAGCATTGGGCGAATTTTATTTATTGCTTTTCCGCAGACAATAAGGAAACGGATTGCGGCCAAAGCTTTATTTTGCCGGAAGAGACAAAAACAATTTTGGCCTTAGCCAAAATTTTTAAAGCCAGGCCATCCGGACTGGCACTGGCTATAAAAGAAATTTCTTGGGCCAGAGTTAACCCGCGCCAATTTCCCGATTGGAAAAACTTCCGCGACGAACACTTTGATTTTAATATAGAGGGCGTAAAATTCACTCCGGCTTCAGCAAGCGGCCTGTCGGAAAAATTAAATTTGAACAGCCTGGAATTTTCCATTACCAACAAAACTCCCTTTAACTACTGGGAAATCCCTTTGAATATTTTTCTTTACCGGGGAAATTCAATTGTCGGGGTAAACAGGTATACGGTTTTGGAATTGATGTCCGGAGAAAAGCGAAAAGTGGAAATGAGTTGGCTGGGCGGCTTAAGCGGCGCTGACAACGTGAAAACAATTCCGGAAATCAATATTTTCGAAGACGATATCTATATTAAATACGAAGGGGGAATAGGGGAAGAAAAGTAAAATAGAATTTTTGAGATTCCGGGGACTCTTGGGATTATTGGGATATTTAGAGTAATCTCAAAAATTATAATAATACCAAAGATCCTAATAATTCTAATAAATAGCTAGCTGATGCTTAATAAAATTCAATTATATTTAAAAAATTTTGACTGGATTTTGTTTCTGTCTGTTCTGTTGCTTGCCTGCCTTGGCTTGGCGGAAATTTACAGTGTCGCCTTGGGCCAGGAAACAGTCAGTTTGCTTAATTTTAAAAAGCAAATTTTTTTTATCGGGGCCGGAATTTTTCTTTTGTTCTTATTTTCTTTTTTGGATTACCACTTTTTGAGAAATTCAAGCAATTACCTTTATCTTCTGGGAATTGTCACTTTGATTGCGCTTTTGATTTTCGGGAGAACGGTCAGGGGCACGCGCGGCTGGTTTTTTTTGGGCGCTTGGAGTTTTCAGCCGGTAGAATTCATAAAAATTATTTTAATAATATTTCTGGCCCGTTTCTTCTCTATCCTCTCCACCCAGCTAAGGCCATGGAAACATTTGATTTTGTCCGGTTTGGGCGGATTGCTTTTTATAATCTTAATTCTTTTGCAGCCTGACTTTGGTTCAGCCCTAATCCTGCTCTTGATTTGGCTGGTGATGGTGATTATGGCCGGTTTCAGCAAAAAGCATCTTATGGCCGTGATTTTGATTCTTTTGGTTGTTTTTTCCGGGCTTTGGACGTTTTCCTTCAAAGATTACCAAAAAGAGCGCGTAGCTACTTTCTTAAATCCATCCTTTGAACCGTTAAAACAAGGGTATAATGTCGCCCAGGCCATAATCGCTGTTGGCGCCGGAGGACTGTTTGGCCGAGGCCTTGGCTTTGGCTCGCAATCCCAGCTAAAATTTCTGCCCGAATCTCAAAATGACTTTATTTTCGCGGTTATTTCCGAAGAATTGGGGTTTTTAGGCGTTTCTTTGGTGATTTTTCTTTTTGCCATCTTTTTTTACCGCTGCTTGGCCGCCCTAGAGAAAATAAACAACGATTTCGGCATATTTTTTATTTTAGGGGTGGTGGGCTTGATTTTTATAGAAATGTTTATTAATATTGGTATGAACATAGGAATTCTGCCCGTGGTAGGGATACCCCTGCCTTTTGTTAGTTATGGGGGCAGCGCCATTCTTTCTATTTTTATCCTAGTTGGCATAATAGAAAGCATTATAATCAGGTCAAAAATTAATTATTAAACGTTATAAATTACAAATCCATTACAAATTTACAAATTCTCATTAAAACGTTTCGTATTATATTTGTAATATTCGCACTGATTTGTAATTTGTAACGTAATAAATATGACAAAAGAAATAAAACTAGAAGCTGTGGCCAGAACCACGGAAGAGGGAAAACCAAAAAAAATAAGACGGCAAAATTTTATTCCGGCGATCCTTTACGGACCAAGCTCGGAAAACAAGGAATTAAAAGTAAAAAAAGTTGAATTTGAAAAAGTTTTCTCCCGGGCCGGAGAATCAAATTTGATTGACCTGGCGGTTTCCCAGGAAAAGCCGGTTAAGGCCTTAATAAAAGAAGTTCAAAAAGACCCCCTGAAGAATACGATTATTCATGTTGATTTATACCAAGTTGACATGAATAAAAAAATTACGACGGAAATTCCCTTGAATTTTACCGGCGAATCTCCGGCAGTCAAAGAATTGGGAGCGGTCTTAGTAAAGGACGCTGACAGCGTTGAGGTTGAATGCCTTCCCGGCGATTTAGTCAACCGCATTGACGTTGATTTATCGGGTTTAAAAGATTTTCATGATGCCATAAAAATGAACGACTTAAAGCTTCCGGCCGGAATAAAACTGGTTAATGAAACCAATGATATTGTGGTTAATGTGATTGAGCCGAAAGTTGAGGTTGAAGAAGCGCCTGTTGAAGGAGAGGCGAAAGAAGCCGGCGGAGAAGAAAAAGAGGGGGAAAAAGAAAAAAACGAAAAATCCGGAGAAGACAAGAAAAAAGAATAGACTCTAAAATAAGCCCCGCGCCTTTTTGCGTTTATGTTTTAATCTTTATTTTTAAAAAGCGCGCGGACAAAGGAGGATGATTATAAGCAATCTCAAAAAATTTTTCTTTCCAAGTGGGGAAAAAAATAAGGACGGCAAATCCGCTGATTTAAATTGGCGGATGATTTGTTATATTTTTATAATTTTGTCTTTAGTTTTGGCTTTTATAGCTTTTGTTTATTTTATTACTTTTTACCCCGATTTATTTAATAAAGTAGGCCAAAATTTTAGCATTTCAAAGAACGACCGGCCGGCAGAAGATGCCTGTCCCGGCTGCCTGCCCCGTTTCATAGATGGCAAGCCGGTTCCGGCCGGAAAGGAAAATTTATTCCCGGCGGGAGTGGTCATAGACAACCATCCTGACGGTCGACCGGTTTTTGGTTTGGCAGGAGCCAATCTGGTTTATGAGGCCGAAGCCGAAGGGGGAATTACCAGATATTTAGCTTTTTTTGCCGGCGGGGAAGAAATAGAAAAAATAGGGCCAGTCAGAAGCGCCCGGCCTTATTTCATTGATTGGATCAAGGAATTGTCGGCTCTTTTTGCCCATTGCGGCGGCAGCCCGGAAGCTTTGGCCAAAATTTACAGAGAAAATATTTTTGACTTTGACGAATTTTATCAAAGCTCTTATTTCTGGCGGGACAAACAAAAGCCGGCGCCTTACAATATTTTTACCTCCTCGGCCAATTTGGAGGAATATCTGAAAAACAAAAATCTAACCGAGGGGAAATTTTTAAGCTGGCGGTTCAAAGAAGATGAACCGCCAGCGGCCGGGCCAAAAGATGATATAGAAATAGGCTTTAAACCACCAAATTTCACGGTAAGATGGAAATATGATATAATAAATAACGAATATATCCGGTATTTGGCCGGAGAAGCCCATCTTGACGGCCAAAGCAATGAGGAAATACGGGCAAAAAATATTATTATCCAATATCAAGAAACCGAGGTTTTGGATAAAGAATTACGGTTAAAAATTGAAACTCTGGGCAGGGGCAAAGCTGTTATTTGCCTAGACGGAAGCTGCCAAGAGGGGGAGTGGCAAAAAAATACTCTGTCCGCCCGCACCCGGTATTATGTCGGCGAAGAAGAAGTAAGGCTTAACCCGGGAAAAATCTGGATAGAAATAGTAAAGCCGAAGCTGGAAATAATTTACCCCGATAAATAATTACGAAGTAAATTTAGAAAAATTTACCAATAAAATACCAATATGAAAAAAATAAATCAGGCTGGGTTTACCCTGATTGAACTTTTAGTGGTCATTTCAATCATCGGCTTCATCGCCGTAGCCGCTCTTTTTAGTTTTAACATTGTCAGAATGCAAGCCCGTGACGCTACCCGAACCGGCAACATCGCCGTTTTGAGCCGGGCTTTGGCCATGTATATGAACGATCAAGGCGCTTACCCGCTTTCTTCGGGCGGATGCTTATCGGCTAGCGGCGGACCGGGAAAAAATTTGCAGGATGCCGGCGTGATTGTCGCAACCCCTGTTGACCCGCTTTGGCCGACAGCCTTGCCTGGTTCAATTCATACTGACGGATATGCCGTCAGCCCATCCAGCAATTTTTGCTATTACTACACGGGAACTGATAAAAATTATTACATCAGCTATTACCTTGAATCAAACTCAAAGTCGGGTTCCGCCGGCATTCATGTTGTGACCCCGGCCGGAGCCAAAAATTAAATCAAATCCCGTCTAAATATTCAATAAATTAAAACTCCATAATTGCCAAACGATTACGGCCGGCCAGGTCTTTTTTTACTTGGAGTTTTGCCTCGGGCAGTTCTCTCTGCGCGAGTTTTTTTATTTTTTTGGTTTGTCTTGGGTCAAATTCGCAAAAAACGGAGAGGGAAGCCGGTTTTAATTTAAGCAACTTTTTAATTTGCCTAAAAAATTTTTCATACAATCCCAACCCGTCCCTGCCTGTGAACAAAGCGATTTTCGGTTCAAACTTCAATCCAAGCGTTTCCATTGAGCAATTATTTTTCCACTCTTTCCAGCCATAGGGCAGATTGGCGAGAATTATTAACTTTGAATCCGAGATTTTGAATTTTGAATTTTGAATAATGGGTTTAAGTAAATTGCCATGGATGAATTTTATCTTATTGTAAACTCCATGCAACTTAGCATTTTTTTTGGCTATAACCAGAGCTTTCTTTGAAATATCCACGCCCAACACTCTTAAATCATAATTTTTAATTCTTAAATTTATTTTTTTGGCTAAAGCGATTATAATACATCCGGAACCCGTCCCCACATCTATTAATGTTACGCGTTCTACGTTGCGCGTTATGCGTTTTAGGGTCTCTTCCACCATCAGCTCCGTTTCCGGCCGGGGGATTAAAACATTTTTATTAACAAAAAAATTTAAGCCGTAAAACTCTTTCTGCCCGGTCAAATAAGCGATCGGTTCGCCCCTCAACCTTCTAGCCACCAGCTTTTGATAATTTTTAATCCGCCTGGATGTTAATTTTTTTTCCGGGTGGGTAAACAAAAATTCCCGATTTTTCTTCAAAACATAAGATAATAAAATCTCCGCCTCAAAAGCCGGATTTTTTATCTTATTTCTTTTGAATTGGTTTGCTCCTTTTATTAGGGCTTGCTTTATTTCCATATTTATAATATATTATCATCAGTAGGGAGCCGTGAAAGTCTCGCGCGTGAGCAAAGCCTCAAATCACGGCTCCCGAAAGTCGAATATTATAGCTCTTTTTATATAGCCGTCGGAATGACTAAGCCCCATATGGGACACGAAGAGTAATATAAAAAAGCCATCCTGACGGCTTTTTTTATTTTTGATTTTACAATTTTGATCTTAGCTCTTTTATGATGTCGCCGATTTCTCCGTCCATAATCCGGACAATGGAATGCCAGGTTTGCTGGATACGATGGTCGGTTACGCGGTCCTGCGGGAAATTATAAGTCCTTATCTTATCGCTTCTTTCCCCGTGGCCGAATTGCTGCTTTCTCTCCGCTGAATCTTTTTCCCGTTTTTCTTCTTCGGCTTTTTCAAAAAGACGCGAGCGGAGAATCTGCAGAGCTTTTTCTTTGTTTTGGTGCTGGGATTTTTGGTCCTGGCACTGGACAATTAAACCGGTAGGGAGGTGGAGTACCCGTATAGCCGAATAGGTCGTATTTACGCTTTGGCCGCCCGGTCCGGATGAGCAGAAAGTATCAATCCGAATGTCGTTCGGATTTATCGCCAAATCCACTTCATCAGCTTCAGGTAAAACCGCCACCGTGGCGGTTGAGGTATGAATTCGGCCCTGTTTCTCCGTTTCCGGCACCCTTTGCACGCGGTGGGTGCCGCCCTCGTATTTTAAGTGGCCAAAAACGTTTTTGCCTTTTATTTCAAAAATGATTTCTTTAAAACCGCCGATGCCGATGCGGTTGGAGTTTAAAATTTCCGTTTTCCAGCCCTGCCGTTCGGCAAACCGGGAATACATCCGGAAAAGGTTGGCGGCGAACAGAGCTGATTCGTCTCCGCCTGTGCCGGCCCGGATTTCCAAAATAACGTTCTTTTTGTCCCGCGGGTCAGACGGCTTTAATTTAACCTCTATTTCGTTTTTTAAATCTTCATATTTTTTTTCTAATTCAACTAGTTCCGCCTGCGCCATTTCCTTTAACTCTCCTTCCTTTTCCTGTTTTACTATTTTTTTGTTTTCCTCAATCCGTCCGCCTATTTTTTCCAATTCCAAAACCATTCCCGCCACTTCCTTCATTTCCGCATACTGCTTTCTGGCCTCGGCGAGTTTTTGGGGTCCGGACATGGCTTTTGGGTCAGCCAGCTTTTCTTCGAGCTCTTTAAATTTTTTCTTTATATCTTCATACATAATTACAAATTACAAATTTATTATCACCGCCGAGGCGGGATCCCGCCCTCCACGCCCCGCCAAAGGCGAGGCTCCGCTAAAAAGCGGGGCCGTGGGCAAATAATTTTACATAAGTGGCGGAACAAATATACAAATAATTATAAACCAGATTGCTAGTTATATCCTCTTTTTGTGGGGGAGAGAACTAAGGTGAAGTTAAATAAAAAAGCAATCAACTCATGGTAATTATATTTTAGCATATTCTAAATCAATTGCTAATTACCAATCGCCAATTACTTTTTAAAACCGTTATTTTTTATCAATTTTCTTTTC
>JAQTRU010000025.1 GCA_028711655.1 Patescibacteria group bacterium | reverse complement strand
AGCAACCGCATTTCATGCTCCGCATAAGCTTTTAAAGGGGTTGACATTTTTTAGAATTTTTTATAAGATTAATCCAGCGGACACCGATAAGCATTCCGCGGCTAGATTTAAGCCGCATCCAGCGCATGCTCATGCGCGTGCCAAGGCGTCCGGTTCGAAGGATAGTGATTGCCAGTTTGGCCTGGCCATGCCTATCCGATAAAAAATAGGGCGATTGTGGCGGCCACGAAGAAGCGTCGGCGGCTAAAAAAGGGCGGGATTTTTACATATACGCGATCGTTTTTTATAGATTTCCAATCATATCGCGACCCCCTCCAATACCCCGTTCTCAAACAATTTGCGCCCTATACCCAAAAGGGAAGCTGTCTTCATGAAGCTTCCCTTTTTTCTTTATTTTGAGATTTTTTATCTTTTTAAATTTTTTCCGCTGTGGAGACGGCGGTGGACATCGCGAAGCTGCTTATTGGTGACATGGGTATAGATTTGCGTGGTGGCGATGTTGCGGTGTCCCAAAAATTCCTGGACTAAACGCAGGTCAACCCCCTGGGTAAGCAAGTCTGTGGCAAAGGAGTGCCTGATGGTGTGGGGCGTGGCCATGACCGGCAGGCCGGAAATTTTCACGTATTTTTTCACAATATCTTCAATACTTTTAGAGGTTAGGCGCCTAGATTTGTCAGTTTTGGCGATTCCGGGCTTGTAATTAATAAATAAAGCTTCATCCATATCCTGCCTTTTTTCCAAATATCTCTTCATGGCCTCAATGGCTCTTTCGGAGAAATAAACCGTCCTTACTTTATTGCCTTTGCCCAAAATGGAAATTTCCAGGTCGCGGGTGGAGTTTTTTATTCTCAATTGGTCCCGGTTCAAGCTTATTAGTTCCGCTACCCGCAACCCCGTAGAAAAAAAAGTTTCCAGTATGGCCCGATCCCGCAATCCGATAATATTTTTCGTATCCGGGGCCAGAAGCAGCCTTTCAATTTGGTCCAAAGTCAGAAATTTAATTTCTTTGTCGGCTTTATCGCGGGCTAATTTAATTTTGGTGGGGGAGAGGGAGGCAATGTCTTTTTCCACAAAAAATTCCAACAGGGAACGCAGAGCGATTAAATAATAGTTCTGCGTGGTTTTTTTTAAAGTTTTTTTCGTCCGCGGGTCAATATGCCGGGCTAAAAAGATTCTGTATTTAGAGATATGGATAGGGGAGAGGGTGTTCGGTTTTAAGCTGGTCAGGTTATTCGCCTCTAGCCATTTAAAAAATTTATTTAAAAAGCGGGCATAGTTTTCCTGCGTTTTAGCCGAAAGCCCCTTTTCTATTTCCGCATAATCCAAGAAGTTATTTAAATATTCTATTATTGGTTTGTTCTTTTCCATATAGGGGAGAGGACTGGCCTATTTGCCGGCCTTTATTTAAGGGTTAACAATACTTCGCATAATGTAGATTAATCAACCTATAATCTATTATATCTTTTGTTTGCTCTTTAGGCAAGCCAATAAAGCCTCTTGGCCGTTTCCGGCGCTTCTGTTTCTCCCTAAGCGTTATGTAATTGTTAATCCCAGTATATTTATCTCCGGCGCAAACATTAGTAAAAATTTTAAAAATATCAGGAAAATCCCGATGCATAACAGGCCATAGACTATAGCCGCGAGTATAAATATGAGTTTGAACAATTGTTCCTCCATAGGTTTGTAAAATTTAAAATTTTAGTGGTACCTTCCATTGTCTTTTGCTAAAAATTTTAAATTTATAATTTAGTTGGGACGAACGGCCGTTCGTTTTTACGCTATTGTAAATGTAACGGCAATTTGTCTTTATATTATCTTTATTCCTAATTTTTTTATTTTTATCCGGGATGGTTTTTTAGCCTTTTGTCTTAATTATTTTGGGCTAATATTAGCTATTTTAGCTAATATTAAAGAAATATTATCTATAATAAACCCTGTCTCCGTGCCTTAAGTCTATATAGTTTTTATTTTTAAAATCGTTTTTTAAAGTTTCTTCCTTTATGGCCATTAATTTCCTTATTTGTTTTTCTTGATCCTCGTTAGTATTAAAATATATGGTTGGCCCATCCGCCAAAGACATTTTTACGGTATTAATTTCCCCGTCCAATATAAATTTTTCAACGATTAAACTGTCGGAAGTTTCAGCTTCATCCCCTTCTTCTTTTTTTTCACCAGGAAACCGGCGGGAAAGGCCTATTATGTAGTTTATGTAATTATCATCAACATCAATTTTCCCCAGCCCTCCGGCGAAATCATTTATTATTTTTCTTTCGCCCTGATTTTGGATAATTGGGTATTTTTTTTGTTTAATCTCCAGGGGGTTTGTCTCGTTTATCAAGTAGCCGTCAATATCGGCGTAATAATATTTTTCCTCCTCGCACCAGATAAAAGCGTATGATTTTTCTTGGACGTCTATGATTAGGGTGTGGGGAAGATTTTTGTTGATTGTGAGTTTTTCAAAAGAGTAGCTTTCTCCTAATTTTTCTTCCATCTCTTTTTTTCCGAAAACGAAGATATTATTTTGAGGAAGAAATACGAATTTTTTTTCTCGAATTTGTTGCCAGGCCAGGTTTTCAATTTCTCTCGGCGGAATCCTTATTGCCCCCCTGACAATCACATTGTTGATTGAAAAAACAGCCGAGGAAAAAATAAGCCAAATCAGCCCGCCTGCCAATAGTAAAATCAAGAAAACCGTTAATTTTTTTTTGCCCGACCAGCCGATGGAAAAATTTATTTTTTTCTTCCGCCGGTGATGAAAAAATGGATTGGACAGATTTTTACTTTGATAATCAATTTTTTTCCTCCTCTTATACATATGTTCAACGAGATTAAACTGGTTGCTTTGTTTAGATGAACCATTAATTCGAATTCTACTGTGCTTATCTTCACGAACTTTGAATTAATGCGAATGCCGCGAATTAGCATTCGGAGCATAATTCGCATGTGCCCTATTTGTAGCAGGGCTGCCGAAGGCAAAACAGGCATTCGGATTATGGCAGGAATGTTCAAGTCCGTAGGCAGAATCCGGATTAAGGGGTCGTTAAAGGGTTTAAGCCCTTTTGGAGATGGCGCCACTTATTAGTTTATCTAAGAATTGGCTGAAAGGCAGGCCGGCGGCGTTGGCCGATTGCGGGACTAAAGAAGTGGCGGTCATGCCCGGGATAGTATTTATTTCTAAAAAATAAAGCTTATCACTCCCCTTTTGCCAAATAAAATCCGCTCGAGCCAGATCTTTGCAGCCAATGGCTTTATAAGCGGCCAGGGCCTGCCCCCGTGCTTTTGTCTTGATTTTGGCGGGAATTTTAGCCGGACACACTTCTTCGCTGCCTCCGACCTCGTATTTGGCCTTATAATCAAACCAGGCGGAAACGCGCGGTATGATTTCGATTACGGGCAGGGCGCGAGCCGGATTATTACCCATAACCGGCACGGTTAATTCCCGCCCCTTTATAAATTCTTCCAAAAGCGCTTCTCTGTCGTATCGAAAAGCGGTTTCAATCCCCTTCTTCAGTTCTTTTTTATTTTTGGCAATTGACATGCCGACGGATGAGCCAAGTTCAGACGGCTTAACAACAATGGGCAGGGATAATTTTTTTATAATTTTATTTAAATTATATTTTTCATTTTTTCTGATTAAAACATCAGGAGCCATTTCTATCCCCTCTTTTTCTATGATTACCTTGGTTTTATATTTATTCATAGCCAAGGCGCTTGATAGGCAGCCGGAAAATAAATAAGGAATATTGAGTATATCAAGCAGACCTTGCAATTTTCCGTCTTCGCCAAACGGGCCGTGCAGAGCCGGAAATACTAAATCAAACTTTTTCTTTAAGGCGTCGCTAAAAAATTTCCCCAAATTATTTTTTGGGTCATATCTAAAAATTTGATATTTTTTTTTATCAAGCGCTTTGTAAATTTGTTCCCCGGTTTTTAAGGAGACTTCCCTCTCCCCTCCCCAACCGCCGGAAAGCAAAGCGATTTTTAGTTTTTTCATATTTTTTCTCTACGAATTACAAATCAATACGAATATACGAATAATATTATATAGTATATCGTTTTAAGCCGGCCAGCCGAACTCGCTATAATATATATTTTTGCCAATGTTCTCAAGGGCAAATTTTACTTCCGGCACCATATTTTCTGGTAGGTCATTAAGTTTATGCCATTTAAGATCGTCGCATTTATTCGGCTCCATGTTCGTAATATCACCAGCCCATTTTTGGGCGCGCAGAAAAATGTCAAAATATTCTCTCACAGGTGTAAGCCGGTGCATAACGTGAATTACCTCGAGATCTTCCGGGCTTAAGACAATGTTAGCTTCTTCTTTAGTTTCACGGGTTAAGCATTGTTTAGTTGTTTCGCCCCTTTCAAGATGGCCAGCCACTAAACCATAGTTACCATCTTGATAGCCAGTATTATACCGCCTTTGCAGTAATATTTGCTCATCTCTGATGAGAACAAGATAAATAGCTGAATATACTTTAAATCTTTCTTTTTTAGGCATATTTATTTGTCATTGCGAGTCCTGCCAGCAGGCGGGACGAAGCAATCTCTGGACAGCTGGAAATAGTAAAAAAATTAAAAAATATTATGTTACCTCGGTGGATGTTAATTATAGCCATTTAATAAAATCAGACTTCGTGCTTTTGGACCAAAGATTGCTTCGTCCCCCGCCTCGGCGGGGTCCTCGCAATGACAGGGATGTCATTCTATTTCTAAAATATCAATCACCGGCGGCATTAAAAAGCGGAAGGGCAGACCGCCCAAACCTATGCCGGTGGTAATAAAGACTTTTGTGCCTCTGAATTCCCTCAAGCCCTTGTCAAAATCATGGGTCATTCTGGCAATATATTTATAAGCGTATTTATAAAAAGGGTAAATCCGAATTTGTCCGCCGTGGGTATGCCCGCAGACAACCAAATTCATATTATAAGACGGAAATTCATAAGCCGCATCCGGATTGTGTTCAAGAATTATGTTAATATCATCGCGGCTAAGATTTTTTAATAAGTTATAATCAGGTTTTCTCGTTTCTAAATCAGCCAACCCAACAATTCTAATTTCTTGCCCCCTTATTTTTATGGTTTCAATTTTATTGTCAATAACTTTAATTCCGCATTTTAATAAAATTTCCATTAATTTTTTGGAAACGTCTTTTTCGTGTTGGTTGCCGCAGTCATGATTTCCCAGAACCGCCAAAGTCCGGGGCATTAATTTTTTCAAGTCGGCCAAATTTTTTTCTATTTTATTTTCCGGCAAGCGCCAGACAAAATCGCCGGGAATAAAAACCAGGTCGGGGTTAAGATTATTTATTTTTTTTACAGCTTTGGTTAATAAACTTTTTTTAGTAAAAAGGCCGATATGCAGGTCGGAAATGATAACTATTTTTAAACCAGTTTTTAGGGGGTTTTTAAAATTTATTTGTCGGCGTTTTATTCTGATAATTCTCGGCTCAATAAAGCGGGCGTAAAGAAAAATTAGGCAAATTAAGATTAAAAAAAATCTTAAGGTTCTCCCTGCTTGAATCCCGGGCCAGATTAAGTATATTAAGAAAAAGGCAAGGAAATAGCTTAAATAAAAAGCGATTACGCCAAGACTTGTCAAAATCATAATTATTTCTTCTTAATAACTTTGAGGCCGCCTGGCAGGTATTTATGCAGGGCTTTGGGAATAATAACCGAACCGTCGGCCTGCTGGAAGTTTTCTAGAATCACCAAGGGCGCGCGGCTGGAAGTAATGGCGGTGCC
This sequence comes from Patescibacteria group bacterium, assembly GCA_028711655.1. Lineage (NCBI taxonomy): Bacteria > Patescibacteria group bacterium. The sequence continues at coordinate 10,663 of JAQTRU010000025.1, read as the reverse complement.
GTTTAAAGTATGGACATATTCGGTTTTGCCGTCTTTGGTTTTGTATTTTATATTCAGGCGCCGGGCCTGGAAATCAGTGCAGTTGGAGCAGCTGGTAATTTCTCCCCAGTTATTTTTCATCGGCATCCAGGCCTCCAAATCATATTTTCTGTAAGCCGGTCCGCCTAAGTCGCCCGAGCAGATTTCCATCACCCGGAAAGGAATTTCCAGCTCTTTGTAAATTTCTTTTTCAATTTCTTTCATTTCTTGGTGCAATTCTTCGGAAGTTTCCGGCCGGGAAAAAACGAACATCTCAACTTTGCTGAATTGATGCACTCGGTAAAGGCCGCGGGATTCTTTGCCGTAGGCCCCGGCTTCCTTTCTAAAGCAATGGGAAAAGCCGACATATTTTATATCCAAATCCTCTTCTTTAAGTGTTTTGTTAGCCAGATAGCCGCCCAAGGTGATTTCGGCCGTGGCGATTAAAGAAGTGTCTTCGCCTTTTATTTCATAAATCTGCTCTTCATTGCCTCTCGGGTTATAGCCCGTGCCTTTCATAATAAAACTCTTGGCCAAGTCAGGCGTGGAAAAAGGAATAAAGCCTTTTTTTACCAGTTTTTCCAAAGCGAACTGGATTAAAGCGAATTCCAGCAAAGCTAGTTCATTTTTCAAGTAGAAAAATCCGGCCCCGGCCACTTGCGCCGCAGTTTCAAAATCCAAAATATCCAATTCCTTGCCTAAAGTTAAGTGGTCTTTAGGGGTAAAGTTAAATTTCGTCGGCTCCCCCACTCTTTCAATCTCTTTATTCTCGGAATCATCTTTGCCAATCGGCGTATCCGGGTGGTAAAGGTTAGGCGCTTTTTCCATTAAATCCTGATACTGCCTTTCAATTTCTTCGGATTTTTTCTCAAAAGCAGTAATTTCTTCTTTCAGTTTTCTCCCCTCTTCAATCTGGGCAGATGTCGGTTTTCCTCCTTTAGCCGCGGCCGCTAATTCATTGCGTTTAGCCCTTAATTCGTCAATTTTCCCCTGACTTTCCCTTCTTTCCTCGTCAATTTTAAGCAACTCGTCAATATCAACCTTGATGTTTTTATTTTTGGCCGCTTCCTTGATTTTCGCCGCGTTGGCGCGGATGAATTTTATGTCCAGCATATGGGTTAATTTATAGTTAATAATGAAAAATGAATAATTAATTTATATATTGTATTCTTTTTTCCAGGGAATATTATTTTTTTTAATATCTTCTTTTATTTCTTTTTTGACTAATTTGAACATGCTCTCCAGCCGGGGAAAGTTTTTTACTTCCTTGTCGCCATAAATTACCAGGAGTTCCGGCGTATCAATTTTACCCGGGGCTTCTATTTTCGTAAAGTGCGTTAAGGTTTCTATTTTATCAAGGGCTTTTATGAATTTTGCTTCCTCCGACTCTCCTTTTTCATAATCCTGCCAGAGCTTATAGATCTCCTTTCCCGTTTTAACCGGCAGAAATTTTTTGATTTTTTCCATTGCTTTCTCTTCTTTTTGGTGTTTATATTCCTTGGTAATTTTTCCTTGAGCAATAAGCCGGGCGTCAATGTCGCCGGTAATGGCTTCGGGCAAATCATGGATTAAAGCGATTTTTAAAGCTTTTTCCAGTTTTAATTTTAATTTTAACTCGCTGGCGACGACCGCCGCCATTAAAGCCAAACGCCAAGAATGGTCAGCGCTGGAATCGCCTTTTAAAGTTTTCGACTCGCCAAAGCGATAGGTTTCTTTCAGTTTCCCTATTTGGTGTAAAAATTTCAGAATTTGTTTTAGATTTTTATCTTTAGGCATTTATTGACAAAAGTTAGGTGATACAATATTATATTGTAATCCCCGAGAAGTTAACGTTCATTTTAACAAAGGAGAAGCGCCATGCTTTTTGAAGAATTGCGGTACGGAGACTGGTTTATTTTTTGGAATCTGCCGAAGACAGCGATCCCAATCTTATGGTAAAACTTGAATTTCCGGTTCAATCCATAAGTCTTTCCACCGTAAAACCGCTTACAGCCCTTTCCGTTCGTTCCGGGTCGTTTTCCACTGTCACTGATGATGTCGAAGTCATAAAAATTTCCTTGACCTTCGGAGAATTATATAACGGGACCAGGTTTATTTTGGTGGACGATATGGGTAAAAAAACAGGCGTGGTTATCTACAAAAGGGTTTTAAGGGATCCTGAAAAGCCGCATTCTCCCCAAAATCCTTTCCTCGCCTTGAGCGAAGGTGGAACCGTCAAAATCCCGGTTCCGGAAGACACAAGGGTTATCAAGATAAGGTAAATTGTGCCTTACCCCTTATATGGCCCAGCTAAATTAACTGGGCCTTTTATTTATAAACCCAATTTATCACTAATTCTCTGCAAAGCCTTTAAGCCAATTTCCAAAAATTCATCCAAAGACAATCCTATTTTTTCGCATTCCAAAATAATCTCGCGGTCGCACTTGGCGGCGAAGGCCCTGGTTTTAAATTTCTTTTTTAAAGACTCTGGCTTGACGCTAGCTAATTTTTTATCCGGCTGGACTAAGGCGCAAGCGATGATTAAGCCGGTTAAAGTTTCAGCCGCGGCTAAGGCATGCTGAATTTTTGCGGTTCTTGCTTTATCTTGGTTAATTCCGCAAAATTCGTTGCCATAGCCATGCGAAACAATGGTTTCAATTAAAAAATCACTAGCGCCGGCTTCCTTTAAAATTTCCACGGCTTTTACCGTATGCTCTTTGGGATTATTTTTAGTTAAATCCCAATCAATATCATGAAGCAAACCAATAATACCCCAGATTTCCTCGTTTTCGTTAAAATGCTTGGCCAGTTCCCGCATTATGGCTTCGCTCTCTAGGCAATGCATTTTTACGATGTCATCCTTGATGTATTTATTTAATAACTCTTCAGCTTGTTTATAGTTTACGCCTAAGTCCATATATCTGAATTTTCAATTTTCAATTAACAATTTTCAAACAATTATCAATGCTTAAATTTTCAATTGATAATTAAATATTTATTGGTAATTGTAAATTGATAATTGATAATTAATTTTTCGGTTTCATCAAGGGGAAAATTTGGGTTTCCCTCATCGGTTTATCCATTAAAAAAGCGAAAAGACGTTCGGAAAAGCCAAAACCGCAGGTCGGAGGCATGCCATATTCCAAAGCCTCCACAAAATCCTTGTCAAACATTTGGGCTTCTTCATCCCCGGCTTCGCGCAGTTCCTGCTGTTCCCTGAATCTTTGCGCTTGGTCAGTCGGGTCGTTTAATTCGCTGTAGCCGTTGCCAAGCTCTGAGCCGGCAAGGATTACCTGAAAGCGCTGGGCAATTTCCGGGTTTTTCTCATCCCGTTTAGCCAGGGGCGAGACCGTAATCGGCGCTCCGACTAAAAACCCCGGCCCGCCAATCTGCCTACGGCAGTATTTCCAGAGATTGTCAATAGCTCGTGTAATATTAAAGCCCTTTTTATCATATTCCACGCCCAGTTTATCCAATTTAGCTTTTATTTCCTTTTCATTTGTTTTTAAAATATCAATTCCGGTTTGTTTTTTTATAATCTGGCGATAGTCGTATCTTTCCCATTTTTTTCCCAAATCAACTTCAAATCCCCTGATTTTAAATTTAAGCGCGCCGAAAATTTCCTGGGCAATATATTTATACATTTCCTCCACTAATTTCATCCCTTCTTCATAATCAGCATAAGCCCAATAAAATTCCATTTGGGAATAATCCTGAAGGTGCTCCGAGTCCATGCCTTCATTCCGAAAAATCCGGCCGATTTCAAAAACCTTTTCCAAGCCGGCCACCATCAATTTTTTCTGCCAAAGTTCGCCGCAGGATATCCGCAGATAGACGTCTAAATCCAAGGCGTTATGATGAGTTATAAACGGCCGGGCGTCAGCTCCGCCCGTAGTAGTTTCCAAAACAGGAGTTTCCACCTCCAAAAATCCCTTTTTAATTAAAAATTCCCGGGTGGCCTGCCAGAATTTAGCTCTTTTGGCTATCATTTCTTTTACTTCCGGATTAAAAAGAATGTCTAAATATCTTTTTCTGAATCGCTCTTCTTCATCTCTAAGGCCCGACCATTTGTCAGGCAGAGGCCGCAGAGTTTTAGCCAGTACTTTCCAATTTTTCGCCAAAACGCTCTTTTCGCCCTTATGCGTTAAAAAGCACTCCCCCTCTATTCCGACAAAATCGCCTATGTCTATAAATTTCACGAAAGTTTTATAATCTTTGTCCCCTATTTCTTTTTTAGAGAGGGCGATCTGGATTTTACCGCTTTCGTCTTCCAAATTGGCAAAGGTTAAGTTGCCGTGGGAACGCAGGCCGCGCAAGCGGCCAGTGAGAGATATTTTTTCCTTCGTTTCTTCCAGTTTAGAAAAATTTAAAATGACCGCTTTTATTAAATGCGTTCTTTTGGTTCGGGCCGGGTATGGATTTATGCCTTCTTTTTTTAAATTGGCTAATTTTTTAATTCTTTCTTTATATTCGTTTACCTTGTTGGCATTAGGCATATAATTAGGAAATTAATACGTTAATTAATATTAATATTTTAGGTTATTTTTAGCAAAAAGTCAAAATTGAGATGAGTTGATTTTTTTCTTATTATGATATAAAATAAAAAAACTAAATATTAAAATATTTAAGTTTGAACATTAAAATAGGCAAAAGGGGGTAAACAAAATGGCTGTTGATAATGTTTGGAAGAAAGATGCTTTTTGTTCTGGTTATTTTGCGAGAGTAAAAATAAACACTGACAATGTACACTATGGCTGGCTTGCTCCAGGAGAGAAAGACCTTAAGTTATTGGGATGTGTGAAGGGAAAGAAAATTTTAGAAATAGCTTGCGGGGCAGCCCAAAATTCTATTGCCTTGGCTAAGCAAGGCGCTATTTGTACGGGGATTGATATCTCCCCTGCTATGTTGCGAAGAGCCAAAATTTTAGCCGAAGATAATAGAATTAAGATTGAACTTTTAGAGGGAGATTGCTCTGATCTTCTAAAAGTTTTAAATCACCCGGGCAGTTATTTCGACATTATAATTTCTAGTTATGGTGTTTGTTTGCTTGGGGAAATTGGAGAGATATTCAGACAGATTAACTTTTTCCTGAAAATGGATGGTAATTTTACGTTTTGCGGTACTCATCCCCAGCAAATTCCTTTAGGCTGGAAGAAAGATGAGGCTACTGACGCAACAGATAATGGAGGATGGCAGGAGAATTATTTAACTATAAATGAAGCTATCTCCTGTCTTAGCAAAGCCGGATTTTTAGTAAGAAGAATAGTGGAACAAATTACCATTAATCCGTCTCATATACCGGAGGCGGAGAGGAATGGATTTCCCTATGTTCTTCTGAACCCGGATCCCCGTTTTGATGAAGGCAGTGAACGTCCTCATACTATTATCTACTCTTGCCAAAAAGTAGAAACCGTGCCCTTTTAAAAGGCACGGTTTTTTTATTTTAAATTTTTTTGAAATTATTTTTACTCAATTTTTATTATTTCGTATTCAACTTCGCCTTTAGGGGTATTAACTTTTACTTTGTCCCCTTTTTTTCGGCCAAGAAAAGCAACACCTAAGGGGGATTCATTAGAAATTTTTCCGGCGAGAGGGTCAGCTTCGTTAAAACTTACAATCGTGTATTCTTTTTCCCCGTTGCTGTTTTTTACAGTTAATTTTGAGCCCATAACAACTTCATTTTTTTTAGTGCGCTTATCCTCCACTATGGTCAGATTTTTGAGCAAATTTGTCACTTCCATAACCCGGCCCTCATTAAAGGCTTGTTCGTCTTTGGCGTCCTGGTATTCGGCGTTCTCGCTTAAATCGCCTAACTCTTTGGCCTTCTCAATCCTATCCGCGATTTCTTTTCTCCTGACATTTGTTAAATAATCCAGCTCTTTTTTTAATTTGTCATAACCTTCTTGGGATATTATTTGGTCAGGCATATTTTTACGTAACACGTAACATGCAATATATAGCATGCCATGTGGAAAAATTAGATAATATAATCTTTAATATACAGGATAATAAAAAATTAGGCAAGGTTTGTGTCCGTTTTTAATCTCTCTGCGGTTGCCGCGGCGATTATCAGATAGCCGATGCCCAAGGGGTGGTTGGCGTAGGGGCTGAAAAAACTTACGGCCGCCAAAACAACCAGACCGATTGCCAGACCGAAGCCAAGCCGATTTTTCGCTCTTAGACCGTCATAGGCGATTTTTGCCATCAGGACTATATACGATATGAGCCCAAGAAAACCGAGTTTTAACCAAATATCAAGCCAGCCCCATTCAAAGGCATAAGTGGTATATTGGCCGTCAACGTTAGTTTCCAGAATTCGCGGGTCTTTTGACTGGTAGGTAACCGTAGTTCCGAACCCAGTTCCCAAAATCGGCGCTTTTTTTATAGCTGCCCATAAAGGAGGGAGAAGCTGCCAGCGGGAAGAAATGGCCGCTTCATCGGTTTTGCTCAGGCGTTCAGAGAAAAGGGAACTTGTGTCAAAACCGCCCAATGGGCTGGGGTAAGGAAATTTGACAATGGCAAAAATAACAACCACGGCTGCCGCCCCGGTTGCCAGCAAAACCACGGAAATTTTTAGGATGGTTTTTGTTTTTTCTTCAAAGATTATAACCAAATAATAAAATAGTAAGCCAGCGCTTAAACCGACCCAGAAACTGCGGGAAAAACTCACAAGGATTACGGACAGGGATAAAATGAATAATGAATAATGAATAATGAATAATTTTTTATTTTTTGGCGGCCAGCGGGGAAAGAAGGCTAAGAGGATGAAGAAGCCAAGGAGGATGAAAATATGCGACTGGAAAAATATGCGGTAAAAGCCGCCCTGAATCGCCGTGATTTCGCCAACGCCGGTAGTCCGCACCCATCTGTAAAGTTCAAGAATCAGGCCGGATGAATCATGGGAAAAAGCGAAAAGGAGAAAGAAAGTTTTAACGGCCAGCCAAGACATGGCGGCTAAAAATACCCTGCCTAAATCGCGAATATTTTCTTTTTTCTCCGCAAAGCCGTAGATGGGAAAGATTAAAGCAAAATAAAGCCAACCGTTAAAATCAAAAAATATGTTGCCAAAATCATTATGGTTCAGAAAGCCGTTAACTACTCCCCAAGCGATAAATAAAAATAATATCAGCCAGAGGCTGACCCGCCTTTGGCGGGAAATAATATCAGCCAGAGGCTGACCCGCCTTTGGCGGGAAATAATGAAAATAAATATTTTTTTCGCCTAATTCTAATTCGGGGCGCTGTTTATTCCTTGCCCAGTTTACCAAAAATTTCCCCAGCCAAACCGCCAAAACAATAAGCCAGAGAGCGATGCGGATGGAAATTGCCGTTCCGCCGCTTTCAAAATAAAATAAATAACCCTTGGAACCTATAAAAAGTTCAGCGAGCAATATTAAGATGCCATATTCCACCTTGATAACAGATAAAACCAAGACCAGGGCGGTAATGGCAAAAAAAGCGGCGGTTCCGAAATTGGGCAACAAAAAAGCGAAAATTGAAAATAATTCCGCCAAAAATATAAACAAAAATATAAGTTTTGTCTTTTTATCAAAAAAATTTTCCATAAACTAAAAACAATCAATAACCAAGAAATAATAACCAAACAAACTTCAATATTCAACAACCAATAAGCCAATTATTGGGTTATTGGATTTTAATATTTGGTCATTATTTGGAATTTGTTTCTTGTATCTTGGTTATTTCAAATATTCCACCCTATCCCCGGCTTTAAAGTTATTTTTTTTACAAAAGCCACTGCCTACTTCCAGAACATAATTAACCGGCTGGCCGCTTTTATATTCTTCCGGGTCCGCGGAAACAGGCAAGGGCAACTCCTCGTCTATTTTAACAATTTTTTCCCCATCAATCCAGATGATATCTATAGGGAAAAGCATTCCGCGCATAACAAAGGCCCTTTCTTTCTTATCCGGAAACGCGAAAAGCATTCCGCAATTTTGGCATAAGCTATCCCTGTTGGACAGGCCCAAATATCGCTCATTCGGCGTTTCGGCAATTTCTACCCCGATTTCAGTGTTATTTATTTTGACTTTTTTCGTTCTTTTTTCCGTGTCGGGAAAAAAAATGGTCGCTGAAACAGCAATAGTTAAAATCGCCAAAAATCCGGAAAAAAATATTATTTTTTTAAGCATAGCTTAAAGCAAATGGTGTTTATTTTTTATTATCTTCACCGCTTCCCTGTATTTTTTGGCCGTTGGCAAAAACGGCATCAATTTATAGGCGAAAGAAGGCAGCCAGGAGCTTATTGTTCCCCCGGGCTTGATTTTAAACAAGATTTTATCAATCCAGAAACCCTTGTATCCCCTGGCAAGCATTGTCAGATACAGGTCCCAGTCCTGAAGTTTTTTTATGGATTCATCCCAACCGCTTCCGGGAAAATTTTCCCGCCTGATCAAGGACATGGTATGGATACAGGGGCCGGCTTTCAGTTTTTCTTCGGAAAACTGACCTAATTTAAAAAGTTTTCTGCCCCAAAAGAAAGAGGAGTAGGCATAGCTTGCTTCCGGATGGCTCTCCAAGGCTTTAAGCATCGTTTCCAGGGCTTCCGGAGCCAAAACCGCATCCGCATCGCAAAAAAACAAATACCCCCCCCTGCTTTCCTTAAATCCCCTGTTTCGGGCCGCGGGCGCGCCTTCATTTAATTTTAAATTTAAAATTTTAAATTTTAAATTTTTTTTATATTTGTCAATAACTTTTTGAATATTATCCGTTGAACCATCATCAATAATAATCACTTCATAATCTTTATGTGTTTGGTTAAGAATGCTGTCTAAACATTCAGGCAGTTTGTCCGCTTGGTTGTAAATTGGAATAATAATGCTAATCATTTGACTTTTGGCTGAAAAGTATTAATATAAAAGTAATTTTATTCAAATAAAGGAGGGTGGTATGAACCCGTTCTTTGATATGTTAAGATATGCCGGCAGTGAAGGAGAAATTATTCTCTATTGCCTTTATTTTCCTTGCCTGTTTTCCCTGGTCTTTTTGCTTGACGCTGTTTTCATCCTTCCTTTCGCGCTTAAAGCGATAGCGGAGGAGTAGGTGATATGGAAATTTCCCTTTTCTATTTTTGTTTTTTTAAATTGTTTCTCGCCTTCTCCCTATGCGCGCTGTCCATCATGTTTGTTGGCGCCTTTTTGCAAAAGGAAGTGGCGGGGAAAAATGCCTTTTTTTGTTTTTTGGGTTTGGCCTGTCTGATAACTTACTATTTCATTTGGTTATTGGGCCGGATATCCCCGCTTTATCTCCGATCGGATTTATCGTTATTGTTTAACTTTATTTTGGTTTTGGGGATATTTCTTGTTTATAGGCAGGTGAAATCACTTTTCAAGTGACGGGAAGCGTTTATAGTCTAGGCGCTTCCTTTTTGTTTTTAAAATCCCCCTTAATCCCCCTTTTCGAAAGGGGGCAGAATTAAATTATATATTTTTTCAATTTGTTTTCTCCAGCTAAATTCCCTTAAAGCCCTCTCTCTCCCCCTTTCTCCCAGTTTTTTCCTTAAATTTTCATCTCGGGCTAATTTAATAACCGCTTCGGTAATTTTTTCTTCACTCTCCGGATTAACCAACAGGCCGTTTAAGCCATTAACCACCGCATCTCCGACTCCCCCGCTGGCTCCGGCAATGACCGGTTTGCCAGCCAGATTCGCTTCCAAATAGACAATGCCAAAGCCTTCGTAATCTCCGCCCATATTTCTGGCCGGCATAATAAAAACATCGCAGAGATCAAGCCAGGCGTTTCTTTTTTTATCATCGGCGCTACTAATTATCAAAACATTTTTTTCCAGTTTCAAGCCGGCAATAATTTTTTTAATATTTTCTTCTTCTGGGCCATCGCCGACTATAACATAAATTAAATTTGGCGCCTGTTTTAAAATTTCCGGCAAGCAAGCCAGAACCATATCAACGCCCTTTCTTTTTACCAGGCGGCCAACCGTAAGCAGTATAAACTTGTTTTCTATATTATATTTTTTTTTGATATTCGTTATAAGTTCCACGTTATGCGTTATGCGACCGTTAATTCCCGGATTAACCACAACTATCTTTTTCCGGCTGCCCAAAAAATTTTCCGCCGATTTCGCCACATAACTGTTTCCGCAAATTATATTATTCGCCTTAGCAAGAATTCTCCGGGAAAGCCAACGTTTCCAGGCGCTTCGCGAAGCCAGAGAAAAATCAAGCCCGTGGATAATAACGGAATATTCAAAGTTTTTAAACTTGGACGCAAGAAAAGCGGCGGTTCCCAAAGGCAAAATTTGCCCGATCAAAACATGATTTATTTCCCTTTTTTTAATTTCCTTAGCTAACTTAAACACGGCCGGCAGCCATTTCGGCCAAAGCCAATTCTTCACCAATTGGCCCTTGTTGTCGTCCAGAACAAAAATTTCATTCGGTTGCGGCCAGTGCTTGACCAAATTGCCGTAATAATTGGCTATACCGCCGTGGAAGGGAGGATATTCCAATGTGAATAAAATAGTTCTCATTGTAGAAATAAAAAGTAGGTTAAAGTTTCTCGCCATACCTTGCTAAGACGGTAATAATTTCTAATTTCTGAATCACCCAATTTCTAATAAAAATCCTAATATCTAATTTCTAAATTAAAAACATTTTTGACATTAGGAATTTTTAAGATCGGAAGAGCACACGTCT
>JAQTRU010000024.1 GCA_028711655.1 Patescibacteria group bacterium | reverse complement strand
TAAATAAAAGAACGGCCAAAATAATATAAACGTCAAACATGTGGTCGGTGAAAAAAGAAAAAATAGCCGCTCCGATAAGAATATAGACCAGCCAGGAGTGGAATTGCTTAAGAAAAATAAAAACCGGATGAATGGCTTTTTTTTCCGGTATTTCGTTAAAGCCGAATTTTTCCAAACGGCTTTTCGCTTCGTCCGAAGACAGCCCGCCGAGATGAGAAGAAAATTCTTTCAGGATTTTGTCGCCGGATTTTGAATGGTATAGATTATTTTCCATAGGGTCTTAAAAGGGCTTTGACAGCCAATAATTTATTAACAAAAATGCCTTTATCTATGCCGCCTAAAATAAGTTAGAAATTTTTCCGTGTCCGGATAAATTCCAATTTTGGCGATAGTATCATATCCTTATTTTTTGCTTATTTTTATTATAACAAAAAAATGCCGTTTGGGCGACATCCGGCTGTTCACGGCTTTTGGATTGTGAACGATACCTGAAATTGTTTTGGAAAAAACAGCTTACCGATAAAAGAAAAGTAATTTAACCGGAATTTTTTTTTTCGCTATTTATCAGGCCTGTGATGCCGATAATAAACATTATCAGCCCCAGCAGTTGTCCGCCGGGACTGTCATCAAACTCACCGTATACAAACATAAACGCGCCGAACAATATCGCGAAAACAAAATATATCATTTTTCTATGATATTTGTTCATAGTTTAATAGCGGGATCGCAGTTTCTTAAAAAGGACTACGGCCCAATCTCAAATTAAACAGTCAAAGTCCCCTGACCCCGCCGGCGGGACGGGGCTGGCAAGAGACTGCGACACATTTTTTTGCGGGGTTTACTGCGGGGTTAATGAATAAACTACCGTTGGCTTCCTAAAATTTTTTCAGCTGGCGAAAGGCCGTTAAGGCATTTATGCGGAAAATAATTCCAAGCGTCATTAACAACTTCTAAAATTTTATTCAGCTCATCAATACCCCGGCCCTGATCAAATTTGGAAACTATTTCATGCAAGACGCCTTGATCCTGCTCATTATAAATCATCTCTTTTATTTCATCAAAACTCACACTTAAATCCATTGAATTAATCAGTTCATTGAGCTGATTTTCAATTTCGGCCCGCTTTTTAATTATTCCTTCTTTGTTTTTTGGTAATCGCATATTTTTATTTTATTAACTGCGTAATTAAAGCAATTATTTGATCTTTTTCTTTCGGGTCGCTTTCCGCAATCAAAAGCGCAAGCGCGGTTAAAGCGTTGTCATTGATTTTCTTTTCACCGTTCTCGCGATAAAGATAATTATCTTTATCCAAAAAATAAACAAATAAAAATGAGGCAATCCGCTTATTGCCGTCAGTAAAAGGATGGTCTTTGATAGCAAAATAAAGCAGATGCGCCGCTTTATCTTCAATGGTTTGATACAATTCTTTTTTGGCAAATGTCTGATAAAGGCCATTAACAATCCCCTCCAAACTTCTCTCTCGCTCCTGTCCGAACAAATCTCCAGTTTCTTTTTTCGCTATCAACTCTTTTTTAATTTCCGTGATTATGGCTAAACAATTTTCATATTTTAAAACAAATTTTGACTTTTGGCCCTTTCCGCTTTTTAACTTGCCTTTGTCGTATTGCTCAAGCAAGGATAAGGTTTTAGAATAATCTGCCAGTAAATTCAAAATTTCCGCTCCTTGCCCTTTTATCAATTCTTTTTTTGATTGCTTCTCTAAAAATGCGATTGTTTCTTGCAATTGTTTAAATTTATTTTTTGCTTCCAATAATCTTCTCTCGTTCAGGGCATAACCCTGCAGTAAATATTTTTTCAATACCGATGTAGCCCATATTCTAAACTGGGTGGCTCTTTGCGAATTAACGCGATAGCCAACAGAAATAATCATATCAAGATTATAGAGGTTCATTTTGCGGATTTTGCCGTCCGCGGCAACCTGTTCCATTTTGGAACAGGTTGATTTTTCGTCCAGTTCTCCGGTTTTGCAGATATTATTGATATGCTTAACTATTGCCGGTCGCTTAACGTCAAAAATCAAGGCCATTTGATGCGCGTCAAGCCAAATGCTTTCATCTTCCAAACGCACTTTCAACTCAACCTCGCCTTTGGCCGGCTTATAAATTATTATTTCGCCTTTATTAAATTTTTCCTGCTTGCCCGCCGTAGCCTTGGCGAAGGCGGATTTTTTCTTTGGCATATCTTCCATTCTACCAAAAAATCGCCAGTTTGGCGATTTTTAAGTCAAAGTCCCCTGATCCCGCCGGCGGGACGGGGCTGGCAAGAGACTGCGACTGAACAAAACCCGCCACCCGCCTGGCGGGTTTATTACATTTATTTTAGGCGGTAAACCACGCCCCGGCCGGTAGAGCCGACTTGCTCAACCTTGCCCTCTTTTTCTAACTCGTCCATATAGCGGATAACGGAGCGGTCGGAAATCCCAAGCGCCTCGCGGATGTCGGAGTTTGAAAGCGAACCGCGCTCTTTAAGAAGCGCCTCCGTCTTTTCTTTGTTTTCCCGCTTTTTCGCATCCTGCCCGATAGCCGCGGCGCAGATACCGACGGCCGCTTCCCGGCCCTTGCGCGTCAAGAGCAAAATAATAATTGCTATTCCAATTATGATTAAAATTGTTTGGCTTGCCATAAGGTTAGTTAATTTTTATAACCGGTTATTAGCAAGACCGTAGTCTCTTAAAAAGGACTGCGATCCGGCCTTGAACCAAGCAGTCAAAGTCCCCTGACCCCGCTGGCTAGCGGGGCTGACAAGAGACTGCGACTGAACAAAAAATATGTTTAGTCATGGTTTTACTGTTCATCAAATATTTTAATCAATGGTTCTTCCCAGCCGAAACAGGTTTTTTGGCCGCAGAGTTTTTTAAACGCTTTGATGCATTTAAGATCAAGTTTGGCGTATTCTTTAAGCATTAAAACAACTTCTTCCATAAATCCGCCAACCGTGCCGTTAGAATCATCAACTCCGCCCGCGCATAATTTTTTATCAAGCCGTAAAAGCATATCAACCAATAATTTGGCTGTTTGTTCGCTAATTGGCAAATCCGACACTAATTTTGATAACCGAGCGCAACCTTCATCCAAAGAATTTTGATAAGCAAACCAAATCCGAGAAGGCCCGTTATACGCTTTTATGTATCTCATCGCTAAAGTAATGGCTTTTTTAGTTTCAACTATTTCCTCCTTACTTAACTCTCCCAATTTACCACTACAGACTGGACTTGATACCAATTCTTTATCCTCTTGGCTTAATTTTTTGCCGTCTAAACAAGCGTAAATTGATACGGCCGCCATATGCTTGCAAAGAGTGTCTCGCTGGCCAAGATAACAATTACAATCGCCTTGGCCATAGTGTCTGCCGGAAATAAAAACATCATAAAAATTACCTCCGCTTCCTTTAACTTTCGCCAAATAACCGGCCATCCCGTTATGTTGAAAATTTTTCACTCCGCCCGATTCATAAATCGCCGCCGCTTTCTCAAAAGTCGGCTGATCCGTGGCGTATTTTATTTTGTCTAAGTTATATGCTGGTCTCATAAATTTATCCCAAAATAATCCGCTCAACTTTGACTTTGGCTTTTTGCAGGTTATTATTTGCTTCATCTTTTAATTTCTGGGCTTGGAAGTAGTAGAAATTTATTTTTTCCACGATTTTATTTTGAATTGATAAAGGAGGCATTGGAATATCAAAGTTTTCAATCGTGCCAATAGTAATATTGCCCTGTATGGCGCCAATCTTTTCTCGTTTGGTTAATAGCTTATTCAATTTGTTGTTAAGCCAGATAGAAATAAACTCTTTATTTATTTCATCATTCAAACAAAACTTAATCATAAACGAGCCGAAAGCAAAGCCATCTGCCTCTTTTGGCACAACCGACACTATGCCAACAGTTCCGCTTCGGGATATGAGCAAATCGCCGGCTTTAACAAAAGCGTTGCCTAATTCTTTGCGGAAGTTTTCCGGCAAATGAACCACATCCGACAAATCAACATAATTCGGCTTTAGATTTAGAATGCGAAGCAGAGGAATTCCGTTATCTACATAAGCGTTTGAGGTAGAAGCGCCATAATGGATTTTAGTAATAAAATCTTTGAGCTTTTTAGTTCTGTGTTTGCTTTGCCTTATTATTTGCTCAATATTTTCTAAAAACGGTTGCCAGTATTCAGCGTCAACCCGATTATTCTCAACCTTACCACTCATTACTTCAAAGCACATTTTTTTACCCGCCGAAGCCTTGGCGAAGGCGGGAATGCCGAGCTGATCTAAAACATAAGTATCAATGGACTCAAGCAACCTCGCGGCCTCGGCTTCTTTTTCCTTTTTCTCCTGATACGCTTTTGCCATTATCTCCACGATTTTGTTTTGGATTGAGAGAGGCGGGAGTGGAATCTTAATACTGCCGACTTCTTCAAGATTTATATTTGCCCTCGCAACAGGTCTTTTGATTTTATTTAATTGATTTTGCCCGACTGTTGAAAGTAAGTATTCTTTTACATATTCGGGATTAATACCTTTATTTACTCTAACCATGGCAATAGCCTGATTTATATTTGCTTCTCTGTCATAATCATATAAAGAAACTTGACCGATTGTAGCACCTACAATGGCTATAAGCACGTCTCCTTTTTTAAGCTGAGATGATTTAAGTTTCTTTTGGTGAATATCCTCTTTGATATAAAGCAAATCATCAAAATTTATATTCTTGTCCGCATTAATATCACCACTACGAATAAAAGGAATTCCTTCTTCTTTGTTAGTATAGGCATCTCCGCCAGATAAGGGGGTAGCGCCACTGGAAATCTTTTCTGCTATATCTTTAAGTGTTTTTACTTGGTATTTGCCATCAATAAATGCCTTTTCCAATATTTTAAATTCTGGACGATAAAATGACGGATCAATTCTTCCCTCAATTTCGCTACTCCAAACAGTAAAAATTTGCGGCTTGTCCGCCGTAGCTGTTGTGGAGGTGGAACTTAATTGTTGAGTTTTAGTTTGATTATTCATCTTTATAAAATAATTTTTTACAAATAATAGGTTTAATTTTTTTAGACCACTTTATAATTTCTTCATTATATCTTAAATCTATATTTCCAAAATTCGTAGCCCTTTCTATATTTATTTTAATAAAAGAGTTTGCACCCTCCATCTCAAAAATCGCCCTTAAAATCTTGTCACTTTTTTCCTTGCCCGCTTTTTTAAAAATTAAGTCAAGATTTTGATAATATGGCTCTGTTATAAAAAAATTTAAAACGAAACCATGATCATTATTTTCGCTATTAGTTAAAAAATTAATATTATTATCAATTATTCGGCAATTATATATATTTGTAGTTTGAATTATGTTTACTCCCTCAAGTTCACTTTTATTGTTTTCTATCCAGAAAAATACAATCGTTATAATAACTATGCACAATGTTATTACCAACTCTTTATGTTTAGATGCAATAAACCAAGCTAATGATAATAATAAAAGGGGCGATAAAAATTTTATTAAATCAAAATTATATTTTAAAATTCCAATGTTGTAACTATTCCACTGCAAAATAAAAAATATTAGGCTGATATAAATTAAAAACCATATAGAAAAAATTTTAATATTTTTTTGATTAAATTTATTCTTGTGTTTTTTAAAAAAATTTTTTAAACCAAATAAAAATTTTAATTTCATAATTTTTCTCCATTTTCATACCCCCTTGCAAATGGCAAATGGGAATTGCGTCTCATCCACGATACACTAAATTATTTATGTCTCATATTTTTGCATTTATGAGATATTAAACTTGCTTCTAATTGCTTCTAATACTCTTAACCATTTCTATCCTTCAAAAATCCTTTATTTTAGCCAAAAAATTGGATTGCCTGTAATTGCCTGCAAAAGCTGGCAATTTCTATAAATTTATTATAACCATAAAAATCCTTTATTTTAGCCAAAAAATTGGATTGCCTGTAATTGCCTGCAAAAGCTGGCAATTTTTAGAAAGCGGAAACATAATATCTATTTATTGATTCACCTTGTCTTTTTATTAAACCCATTTCTTCCATTTTATTTAAATAATAATTTATCGCCCTTCTGGAAACACTTTCAAGTAAATCATCACAATCTTTGACATTTACTTTCTTATTCTCAACCAGATACTCCCAAATTTTAATTTGTCTCTCATTTAGCTTGCTTAATTTTTGTCCGAGCAAAATAACTTTAAAACTATTTGATGTATTTTTAAATATAGGAGGAAGTAAATTCCATTTTTGCATTTCATTAAAAACAATATCAATGCCGCGGCCATATTCTTCTAAATAATCAAGTTCTTTTAGACGAGCCGCGATTATTTCATTTCGACTAACTTGCGCGTCTTTAATATTCTCTATGGTAACCCCGGGAGGTAAACAACCGGGATTAAAAACTTCTATCCTGTCAGCGAAAATATTTATTTGGGTATAAGTTTCTGTGATCTTGTAATCTCTATGAATCACCGCATTAGCCACCACTTCTCTGATTGCTTTTTCCGGGTATTCATAACGTTCAATTCGTTTAGTGCCGACTATTTCCGCGCCTTTCCTAATATTTCTTAAAACAAATTTCTGCATATCATCTATTTGATCATCAAGCGTGCCATTAATATCCATACTGTCTATTATGTCGGTGGCTACATTTGAACCCTGATATTTTACACATCTAATAATATACCTGCTAAACTGTTGTTTATTTTGAGGTTTCTCTTTGGCAAAAATTAAAAAACCGGCGAGGGTTGGTTTTGGCGAATTACCAAAACTATCAGCAATACCCAGATTTTTTAGCAATTCAAAATTAATTTCCTCTATTGAGCTTCGTCTTTTTGTTCTTTCGCCACTCTTTATTAAGAGTTCCAATATTTTCTCTTTTGATAAATCTTCAAGCGAAGTTTCTTCCGCTACAGTAATATCAAATTTAAACTTTTTGGAATTATCAATTAAACTTCTCATTTCATCATCTGTCATTTTTCTGTCAGTATTTCCGTCTCTGATGTATGCACCATTCGGCATGCCAGCCGGCTTATAATAACAGGGTTTAAACTGATCAGGGCACTCTGGTATAAAAACCGCTAAAATTGTTTTGCTTTCAATTTCAAGAATATGATAATTGGGACGAATAATGAAACTCATTTCGTTGTTTACCAAATCGCCAATTTTTTCTTGTAAGCTATCTAATATGTCCGTCCCTATTATCTTTATTTCGCGCTTTTCTTTATCTTCTATAATTCCAAAAACAATAATCCCACCGCCAGGCCTGTGGGAAAAAGCTGATATCGATTTCCAGGTGCTTTTTGGCAAACCGCCACGGGCGTCTTTAAATTCAACGCTGTTAGTTTCGGTTTTGTGTTTAATTGCTTCTTCAATTAGTTTTTGAATTTCTTGTTTATCCATATTTAAAGATTATTTTTACCCCAAATTAAATGTAATTTAACGGGGTAAACTTTTAAATTTTTTAAATTCCTCGCAAATTTTATCAAGATCATTCTTTGCGTCTTTGCGGCCAGTGGCGTCATAACCGATATGTTCGGCAATGGCCATAAAGATCGGATACTTGCCAAGTTTTTCGTTTTCTTCTTTTTTGCGGACAAAAACCAAAGACGACTTAACACCGGCGCCAAAATGAGTAAAAGCAAATTGAGGCAAACTAACCACTGCCAGAATTTGCGTTTTCTCCATTAAATAATCACGAACATACTGCAGACTGGAATTGGTTAAAATACCGTCTGGTAATACAATGGCCATTTGACCGACGCCAAGCTTAAGAAAATTAACACATCTTTCAATAAATAACACCTCTGTTTTTTGATTCTTCATATTTCTTTCTTTACCGTCTTTATTTATTTTTTTGCCAAAGAAAAACTTTTCTAAATATGGGTGCTCGCTGGCTTTAACATTAGCGCCAAAGGGAGGATTGGTAACGATGATATCAAAACGGTTATTATCAAAGCCGGGATTTTTGCGGTTCATCTTATCAATATCTTCCAAAGCGTCAAAACCGATAACATTGGTGTGGCCGTCGTCATGAATAATCATATTCATTTTGGCTACCCGAGCGATTGAGTCGTTGATTTCAATGCCGAACAGATTATTAGCCGCGAAATTATGCCAATAGCGATATTTCTCGGCTTCATCACTGCCAAAATATTCCTCGGCATCATTTCTAACTTTATCTAAAGCATGCAAAAGGAATCCGCCAGAACCGCAAGCTGGGTCCAAAACCAAATCATCATTTTTAATATCCATCATCTTAATGGCAAAATTGACGATTTCTCTTGGAGTAAAGTATTGGCCGCTTTTGCCTTTAAAGAAGTCTTCCATAAACTGCTCAAAAGCAACGCCTTTGGTATCCAGATCAGTTTTATTTAATGAAAGCGATTGTAAATGTTCAACTACCGTGTAAAGCTCTTCCGGGTCTACTTTCAAACTCTCTTTAAAAACTTCCGGGTCTTTTTCTTTGGCTTCCTGATAAATACCGTCAATTCTCTGGAACACGCTTTCGGCCGGCTCATGAGTCTTAATTTGAAAATCATAATATTCACCGTCTTTGCGGCCTTTCTTTTCATCCCGAATTTTTACAAAGATAATTTTAGCCAGCTCGTCAAAAGCGACCGTAGGATTTCTTTTGCCTCCGGCCCAAAGAGTATCGTGAGATTTTTTAAGCGCGCGAATTAATTCCTGTTTATCCAAAACCTTTAAATCCCAATTGGGATCGCCTTTTTTGTATCTGAATTCCTCAATTTTTCCGTAGGAAATTGGAATATCTGTAATGATAGCTTTCTCTGGCGTCTTGTCATTCCATTTTTCGGTTTCCAAAGCCCTGCGAGTATTACCGGCCACACAAATAGCAAATGGGGCTTTTAATATCCGGGCGTTGGCAATGGCCTGCTTGGTCGCTTGTTCAAACTCAGCGTCAGTAATACCGTCTTTTTTGCACTCAACCACAATATAAGGAATTTTTTGCTCGTCATCTTTATAGATTACAATATCAGCATATCTTTCAGGCGTTCGGTCAGGCATTTCCACTTCCAGCTCAATTCGCTTGGCCGGGTAATTGTATTTTTCAATCAGATCAAAATAATACTCGGCTCGGACTTTTTCCTCGGGGTCGGAAAAATTATACTTTTTACCTATAGCCAAGTATTTAATTTTTTTGTCACCCAGCGCAAAATATCCTTTGCTTTGGCCAAGCTTTAAATATTCCTCTGGCTCTGAAATAACTTTTTCTTTTTGTGGTTCGTAAATAGTACTCATAATTTTTATATTAATTTATGTTCTTTGAAGCTAAAATAATTATTTTTAGTGACAATAACATGATCAATGATATCAACGCCCAAAATTTTACCAACCTCAACCAATCGTTTGGTAATTACTAAATCGTCTTGTGATGGTTCGGGATCGCCTGACGGGTGATTATGAACGAATATAACCGAGGCGGCTTTATTTTTAATGGCTTCCGCGAATACTTCGCGCGGGTGAACAACACTCGCGTTTAGACTGCCGACCGAAACTTCTGCGATTGAGTAGTTTCTGCTGTTAAGAGCGATAATATAAAAATGCTCCTTGTGATAGTCTTTAAGTTTACTTTTTACCAGCCGATAAACTTTTTCTGGATCAGTAAGTTCTTTGTTTTTATAAGACGGGGTTTGGGTGGAAAGACGGCGGCTAATTTCAAAAACGGCTTTTATTTGCGCGGCCTTTGCCAAACCAATGCCTTTTACTGAAGAAAGTTCCTCAATACTTGCCTCGGATAATTTTTGTAGACTGCCGAATTGAGATAATAGCTTTTGGGCTGTAACCGCAATTGATTCGCCAGCAATGCCTCGACCTAAAATAAGTTGGAGTAATTCCTGCGCCGAAAGAGCTTGCTCGCCAAATTTAACTAACCGCTCGCGCGGACGCTCGTCTTTTGGTAAATCATGAATAGTAAATGATTTTGTCATATTTTTCTTCATTAAATCACCTTTCCCTCTAAACCCGCCACCCGCCTGGCGGGTTTCTCTGTCTGCAATAAAGGTTAAATCTGAATTTATGTTTTCATTTTAATAATTCCAATGATTAGAGCAAGAGAGTTCATTATTCTAATTTGGTTTTTCAATACTAAATCAGCCAATTTTTCTATATCGGGTGCTTCGGCCAAGCCCAATGCGTTCAATCTTCTTGAGTCGCAAAAATTTATCAAGCGCTTGTTTAACAGTGGGTCGAGCAATTTTAGTCTTCTTTATAATCTCGCCTGTTGTAGTCTCATCAACTTTTTGCAGATACTGCCAAACAGCGAGTTGCTTGGGAGATAAGATTTTATTTAAATCTTTATCTGATATTGAGTTGGTCTTTGTGTCATTAATTATTCGCTCAACTTCTTTCTCGGTAATATCAACGCCCGAAAGCCGCAATGATGCCGCGGCGCTTTCAATCAAGGTCTTTCTTTTCAGCACTTCCCAATATTTTTTATTAGTTGGTTTGTTTTTAGCCATAAACAATTAGATGTATTAACTATATCCAATTATAGCCAATTAGTAAATAGAAGTCAAATTCTGAATAACCAATATACCACGATCCATCGCCTTGATTTTCTAAAAGATAGACATAATACATAAAAATAATCAGCCCCGCAGAAGGCGCAAGCGCCTCGCGGGGCCACGCAAAATATCACTTTGGCTGCGCCACGCGATAACATAAAAACTCCAAGACTTTGCTTGGAGTTTTTATGTTATTTTTCGTGCTCCGGAGACAGCCTGCCTGCCGGCAGGCAGGGATTCGAAGGGGCGAAAGCCCCATTTCCCTAGAATTGACGGAAATTTTTGCTTAAAATATTTTATTTATAAAAATAATTAATTTTGTTTTAGGCGGTTTTACTTCACAGGTCTTTACCTGCCTACAAGAGCAAAATAAAATCGCCATCATGGCGATTTTATTTTGCTCCCGAGGCTGGATTCGAACCAGCGACATCCGCCTTAACAGGGCGGCGTTCTACCGCTGAACTACCCGGGAATTATTTTTATATAAAATTTTCTTTTTTTATTATCAAACCATACCAGACAGAAACTCCCCTTACCGAATCCGTTAACAGAAGAAGGCGGGACCGCTGCTTGCCCGCCGTAGTCCCGAGCTTGTCGAGGGACGAAGGCGGGAACTACTCCGGAAAAAATTTAAAACCCGGCTTCTTGGTCGGGTCTTTTTTCTCTAAAAATAAGCATCCCGGCCGTCAAGTTGGGTTATTATTGTTATTGTTATTATTATTCAGTTTTTTTGTTAAAAATTTCATATTATCCACAGTAATACCTATTCTAACAGAAATAATAGTTTCTGCCAAGCTTCCAATAAAAAAGTTGGTCCCGCGGTGCCCCAAGACCAACTAATTATCCAACCTATAGATAGTAATTATTCCTCTCTTTTTTACTCTTTTCCATTCCAGATCAGCTATAATTTCATATTTGACTCCTTTCGCGAAAAATATAACTTTTTTCGCCTTGCCCTTTGCTTCCCTTACTTTCGCTCCTCCGCTCTTAATCATGCCGTTAAGAACTCTTAAAGAAACTGGGACATCGGATAATGGTATTTCTCTCCGTTCTGCGCTTTGCCTTGCATGTTTTGTCCAACCTTCTGAATGCGGACTTAATATCGGGCAACCAGCTTTTTTCGCCCCTCTCCGGCGTTTTGAGTGCTCAAAAGCCCTTAGGTTTGACAAGCCCATTCTTCTCACCCCCTTAAATATGATATTGATAAAAAGAACCTATTAAATTTTTTATTTCCAATTCCAGTATAGCGCTTACCTTTAAATTTTTCAACCTTTCTAAATCATTGCCGATAACCAGCCTTAAAATTTTAATACTGTCATCGGAAATTCGCAGGGCGTCATCTTTCTTTTCTTTTAAGCATTCTTCGCCCGCCAAACCGCCTCGGCTTGGACTGAATAAATTTCTTCCCGGCGTAATTTTGTTATTGCAAATAACACAATTATATAACTCCGGCCCATAGCCCAGTTGCGCCAGTATTTTAAAAGTAAAAAAAGAAGTCAATAAATCACTGCTAATTTTTAATCCCCGGCTATCTAAGCTCTCTAAAAAATCTTTTAGCAGAAAAAAAATTTCTTTATCCGCTTCTTCCGGCTTTACAAATTTATTAAAAAAATTAACCGCTTTCCCGGCCGCGGCTAATTTAGCTAAATCATTTTTTATGTTAGCAAAGCAATTCTGGCTGTCGGCCGCGCCAATATAATCAAATTGCTTGCCTGCCACGACCATAACTTCGGTTAAATTAAGGGGCTCAAGATGGGCCGCCAGTTTTGATTTTATTTTTTTCGCGCCCCTAACCACTAAATCCAATTTCCCCTTATCTAAACTGTAAATAATTGTCCGGCTGTCATATTCGCGGAAATTCGTCCTGCCCAGAATTATGGCTTTGGTGCAATATGTTTCTTCCATAAGTTCAAGACGTTTAGATTGGTTACTTAGTTTAGATGAACTATTAATCCGAATGCTACTTTGCTTCTCTTCACGAACATTTTTATAATCCGAATGCCACGAATTATTATTCGGAGCATAATTCGCATGTGCCCTATTTGTAGCAGGGCTGCCGAAGGCAAAACAGGCATTCGGATTATGGCAGGAAAGCTTAAGTCCGTAGGCAGAATTCGGATTAAAGGATTATTGAATGGTCTAAGCCCCTAAAAAGTTAATTCTATTTCGCGGTATTTGCATTAATTTGCGAATTCGCATCATCTTTTGTCTAAATAATTTTGTAAAATTAACATTGCCGCTATTTCGTCCCTCCCCGCCTTTTCTTTTTTATTGCCGGCCAAAGCGTCAGCCGCCTTGGAAGACAATCTCTCATCAACCGTTTCCACCGGAATATCAAGTTTCTTTTTTAACAAAGCCAAAAAATCCAAAAATTCATTTTGCATTTTTAATTTTTCATTTTGCATTTTTAATGGTTTACCAACAACAACTACATTAACTCTTTCTTCTTTTATAATCTTAATGATTTCCTCAACATTGCCAACGGTTTTATATGGCGTAGCTATTTTAGTTTCATCATCGCCCAAAGCCAAACCAATCCTTTTTTCTCCCCAATCAACCCCCAAATATTTTTTTTCCGCTTCTGCCATAATTCTTAAATCTTAAATCATAATTCTTGAATTTATAATTCAGTAAGCACTAAGTGTCCATCCTCCGTCACCGCGACCGTGTGCTCAAAATGGGCGGAAAGGCTTCCGTCTGCGGTTAAAATCGTAAAATCGTCAGAGCCGGATTTAACTTTCCAGCCGCCGCAATTAACCATCGGCTCTATGGCGATTACCATCCCCGTTTTTAAAACCGCGTTTTCCGGGCTCTTTTCCGAAATTTCATAATTAGGCACCCGCGGCTCTTCGTGCACGTCATAGCCGACGCCATGCCCGACCAGGTCCCGCACCACGGCATATCCTCTGCTTTCGGCAAATTGCTGGACCGTCCGGCCGATATTATTTATGGTATTGCCGGGCTTTACTTTTTCTATGGCCAATCTCAAAGACTCTTTGGTTACAGCAATCAACTCCCGCGCCTCTTCGTCTATTTTTCCGACTCCAAAAGTAGCCGCCATATCCGTATAATAGCCATTTGTTCCTTTTTTGTAGGGGTATTCCATGCCCACATCAAGGCTGATTATGTCTCCATCCGCTAAAATTCTTGCCGGCAGGGCCGGAGCATGGACAATTTCATTATTGACAGAGGCGCATAGAGCGGTGGGAAACGGCTTATCGTCCAAAAGAGACTGGTAGCCTTTGAAAGAAGGCCGGCCGCCGGCCGCCTCAATTAAATCGCAGGCCATCTTTTCCAAATCAGCCGTGCTGGTTCCGGGCCTGGCTTCTTTGGAAATTTTTTCCAAAATTCCCGCCAAAATTTTCCCGCCCTCGCGCAATATTTTTATTTCTTCTTTGTTTTTAATTGTTATCATAATCCCTATCCTTGTATAAATTACAAAATTCCCAATTTGACGCGATAGAGCAAAAAACCGATATAAGCGAAATAAGAAACTAATAAAATCGCCCCTTCTATCCTGGCAATCCGATCGCTGGTGTGCAACAGAGTAACCAATATCAAGGCGAATAAAATCAAAAACAGCAAATCAAAATTTATCAGGCTAACGGGAACGATAATCGGCGAAATTATAGACACTACTCCCAAAATTATAAAAATATCAAAAATTGTCGCTCCGATAACATTACCCAGAGAAATTTCCGTCTTTCTCTTTATCAAAGCGGCTATGGAAGTAAACAACTCGGGAGAAGTCGTGCCCATGGTAACCAAAGTGATGCCGATAATGATTTCGCTCACGCCAAAATGTCTGGCAAAATAAACGCTGGAATTTACCAGAAATCTGGCTCCCAAAACAAGCAAAATCAACCCCAAAACCAAGAAGAAGAATTGCCTGGCAATTTCGGCGCGATCATCCCCGGAAGACAGAATCGCCTTTATTTTTTCAATTACTCCCCCTCCCTGGCCGGCGCTCCAGACCGCGTAATAAATAAAAAGAAAAGCCATGATCAATAAAATGGCTCCGTCCAGCGGCGACAAAAGGCCGTCCATGGCCAACAAATAAAGAATCACCGGCGCCAAAATCACAAAAGGAGATTCTTTTCTTAAAATTGAAGTTTTTATTTTTGTCGGCTGGATTAAGGTAATCATCCCCACTATCAGACCGATATTGGCCAAATTGGCGCCCAAAACATTGCCCAAAGACAAGCCGGCTTCATTCCTTACCGCTGACCAGATTCCCACTAACAATTCCGGGGAAGAAGTACCCAAAGTGACGACAGTTAAACCGATAATTAAAATAGGGACGCCGAATTTTTGCGATAAAAAAACGACCGCGTTGACCAAATAATGCGAACCCCAAAAAACAAAAGCCACGGCGAAAATAAAAAAAACTAAATTCAAAAACATAAAATATTTTCTTTAGAAATTCGGCTTGATTCCGCTCCCGGCGCGGGGAGAGGGCGATGGAGAGGAAGGACCGCTATTTTTCTGCCCGGCAAAACCGGAAGAATTACCGCCCAAGCCGAATCGGCGGGTAGCTGTTCCCTTTACTCCTCCGCCAGCCCGCCCCAATACTTTTTCCGCCCCTGATCTGGTTCTCGCGCCTTGGCCGCCAAAACTATATCTGGCTTCCCGAACTTCTTCCGCGGCTTGACCCGCCTCAAAGCTCCGCCTTGACTCCAAAATGTTTCTTCTTATATCCGCTTTGCTCGGTCCCTTCTTTTCGTCATCTCCGGAAATTTTACTTATAATACCGCTCCTTCTTCCCGGGTCATAACCCCTTTCTTTAAGCGCTTTGTCCATTTGCCTGGCGCTCAAACCGCTGCTGCCGGCGGTTTTGGCCAAGTCTCCTTTTTCCTTCACTCCGCCTTTAAAAATACTGCTTTTGGCTCCCTCTATCGCGCTTTTTCTAAAAATATTACCCATATATTTTAAGTAATTATTAATTATATTTATTATACCACACCCCCCTATAAAACCAAAAACCCCCTAAAGGGGGAACCATTATTCATTATTCATTATTCATTTTTTACATTCCTTCATATTCTCTCATCGTCAGCTGCGATTCAATCTGCTTAACGGTTTCAATAACAACCGCCACCACGATTAAAAGAGAAGTGCCGCCGATAGCCAAAGCCTGCATGCCGGTAAAATAACGCATAATCAAAGGCAGAATGGCGATAATGCCCAAAAACAAAGCCCCGACAAAAATAATTTTATGCGTAGTATTGGCTAAATATTCGCTGGTGTGGTTTCCCGGCCTGATGCCCGGAATAAAACCTCCCTGCTTTTGCAGGTTTTCCGCAATCTGGGTGGGATGAAAAATAACTTCTGTATAAAAATAGGTGAAGCCGAAAACCAAAATAAAATAAAGAATCCCGTAAAAAAGCTGATTCTGGAAAATTTCTATAATCCACTGGGCGAAACCGGCAACCCAGGCCGTGCGGGCATGAATGAAAAACTGAGCAATCATGGTCGGAAATATAACCAAAGAAATGGCAAAAATTATCGGGATCACGCCGGCCATATTAACCCGCAAAGGCAGGTGGGTGCTGGTTCCTCCATACATCCTGTTTCCCCTTACCTAGCGGGCGTATTGGACCGGAATATTTCTCTGGCCTTCATTAATAATAACCACGCCGATAACGGTGACCAGGGCGATGAAAGCAAACCCAATCAGAATAAATATTTGCGAGGGGTCAAAAGTAACAATTGTTTGCTGGACTATCCGAGGCAAATCAGCCACAATGCCGGCGAATATCAGCAGGGAAATGCCGTTGCCGATATTTTTCTCTGTTATCAGCTCTCCTATCCACATTAAAAATATGGTGCCGGCGGTTATGGTAATTATCATGGCGGATAGGTCAAAAGCGCTCACATCGCCTAAAATGCTGTAGGAAGAACGGCGCCAAATCGTAATCATGCCATAAGTCTGGGCGATAGCCAA
>JAQTRU010000023.1 GCA_028711655.1 Patescibacteria group bacterium | reverse complement strand
GCCGTTCATCAATACCGGCTTAAAAATCAAAATGTAGCCATACTCCTGCAATTTTCGGTACATATTCTGGTTTTCCGGAATATAGCCAAGAAATAAATAAGCTTTATTCACGCGATATTTATCTTTTAAATAAATTCTAAATTTTTTAAAATCCAATTTCCAGCCGAGACTTTTGATTCCTAAATTCAAATTCTGGCTGTCAATAAAAGCGTAGTTGTTTATTTCTTTACGCATATTTTATAATAACTACTTTTCATTTCCCTTCAACAACCTTTCTCTCCTCCTCGCTTAACCCGTATAACTCATAAACTTTCTCGTCAATTTCCTTATCCGTTTTTTCAATTTCTGTCTTCTTCTCCTCATATTCCTTTTCGTCCATGATAGGATGCAATTTTAGTAATGCTTTATTTGATTTAGTAATCTTTTCTACTAACGCAATTATTTCTTTCTGCTTATTTTTGTCACTGGTTAAACAAATAGGAATATGCGATAAGGGGCCTTTATCAATCTGCAATAAATCTCCTAATTGTTTCCCCTCATTTTTTAACCAAAAGTAAACTAAATTAGAATTTAAAATTCCGGTTAAATATTTCAAATCTATTCGGTCGGTTTTAATAAAATTTAGTGCCCTAGAACCGTAATACTCTTCTTCCGTAAAATAAAAACTTGGCTTTAATACTCTCACGCCACAAATTATTTTAGGACCGTTTTGAAAAAATTTTTCATCTCTTTCTCGGTGTAAATAAAAATAAGGTTTATCCGGAGTGCCATATTTTATTTTTGCTTCCCTTAACTTTTCCTTTGACGGCTCAAAGTGTTTTTGAATATTCGGATAATTTTTCAGACTTTTTCCTTTAAAATTCTTGCTCGAAATATAAAAAATATTATTTTTAGATAATCCTCCTTTAAATTTTTCTGAGGATGTATAATATTTTTTTATATAACTCTTTTCGTTATCAGCAAAATTATTGAAACTTTTAATTAAAAAATATTTATCAGGAGCGGCCACAATACCTTGTCCTACTTCTTTATCTGTTAATTCAAAATTTTTGCGGCTCTTAATTTTCTGTAAGACACTGCTCTTTTCAGAATTTACAAAAGTAATATTATTGCCTACTAATTTTTGAAAATTAATAGTCGTTTCAAAATTTGCTATTTTAGATATATCCTCTAGCTTGTTAGATTTTAGAAAACTAATTAATTCTTCTTCTGTAATATTTTTATCTTCCACTTTCGAATATTTTACTTTGTAAGATTTCCTGGGCTTACATTTTCTAAATACAAAAATCATTGTTTGAATGCCAGCATCTGGAAAAACTTTGTAGTCACCGAAATCAATAAAATTTATAATTTCACCTTCCTGTAAAATTTTATCCCTAAAAATGCTAGACCCCGCATTTGTAAGCCAATTATTTGGCGCGATAAAACTAAAACATCCGCCATCTTGAAGCAAATCAATCGCGACACAGGCAAACAGCGTCCAAATATCCATTTTCCCTTGATAATAAGGGCTGTCGTGTAATCCATCAAAAGCAGATTTATCAATATACTCTTTTATGTAAGGGGGATTTCCAATAATTACTGAAAAGCCTTCTTGTTTGAACACGTCCTTAAATTCATCTTTCCAATTAAAAGGTTTTTTATCCTTCCAGTTTTTGCCAAAATACTTTTCTAATTCTTTTGAAGAGCCAGAGATTAAAGAATTTCCGCATTCAATATTATGAGAAAGGTTGGGTAGTAATTCTTGATGCTCAAGCGCTTTAAGCAATAAATTCAATTGGGCAATTTCAACCGCCTCCTCATCTAAATCAACTCCGTAGATATTAGAAGTTAAAATGCTTACTTTTCTGGCATAGTTAGTTATCTTGTGGGCATTTTCTTGATTGTTTTCTCTTCTGATGTGATTATCTAGAACCTCAAAGGCTTTAATTAAAAAAGAGCCTGAGCCGCAAGCGGGATCAAGTATTTTTATTTTACTTGCTTCATGCCCTGATTTTCCTTTTAATAATTCGCCTAAAGTATTTTTCACGATATATTCAACAATATAACGGGGCGTGTAATAAATTCCCTGCGATTTTCTTTTGCCTGATTTCTTTTCAGTTTCTTCTTGCTGGATTTGGCCCAAATATTGTTCATAGATACTGCCCAAAACATCGGCGTTTATTGAAGCAAAATCATAACGGATGCCTCTAGTATTCTTATACGATTCGTTTATTATTTGGGCCAGCAGATTATCTTCATATTCTAAAGTGTCGCAAATATGTTTCTTAAATAATTTGCTATCATAGTGGTCCCAGTAGTATCCAAAAAGTTTTTTAAGTTCTCCTTGTAAATAGTCTTTTTGAGATTTATTTTCTGCCCAATTCCTTGCTAATTCCCGCAATTTTTCCCCCTCGATTTTTCTGTCTTCTGTCGTTCTAATAAAAACCAATCTATTAAGAATTTTCTGTACGCTATCTGCAAATTGTTTATTACTAAGTAATTTGTCGGAATTCCATCCTTGAAGATCCTCAAATAAAAGATTGCGCCACTTGACTAAATCACTAGCCAATTGTTTGTCAACGGGGTCGCGCTTTGGTTTTTTAAAATTTTCCTCTGCATATTTATCAAGCTCTCCTTTTTCCATTGACTCTTTAGAGAGCCACCATAAACGTTTATCAGTCAAGTAGTCTGAATACGGAATCTCAAAAATTAAACTTCTCTCACTTTCCGGTTCATCCCATTCTGCGTTAAATACCTTTATAGATTCAAAGTCCGTTAAAATCGCCCAAGGCACACTTTTGTGCCAAGAATACATTATCACCTGTTCGGCCCACCTTTTTTCCCTTAAATCAACATCAAACTTTTTAGCTTCAACAAAAAATTTAATTATATCATTTACATAAAAAGCGTAATCTACCCTTTTGCCTGATACCTGGTTTTCGGAAGTAACTTCATTACCAAAATTATTATATACGTCCCAACCGAGAGACTGAAAAAGAGGTAAAATAAAATCCTTACAAGTCATTGACTCATTATATTTCTTTCTTTGGGCTGCGGTTAAATCATTATACTTTTTTACCAATCTCTCTATTTGTTTTAAACCTTCTTCTTTTTTCATATTTATTTCCCAATAATAACCACAAACTCCCCCTTCTGGTCGTCTTGGCTCATCTTTATTTTTTCCGCGATATCTTCCGTGCTCCCACGATAAACCGTCTCGTGCATCTTGGAAAGCTCTCGACAAACGACTACGGAAGTTAAATTAATAGGTTTTTTAGATTTTGAATTTTTAAATTTATCCTTAATTCGTAATTCGTAATTCGTAATTCCGGAATCATCCTCTTCGTCCGCATCTTTTTTCCCCGTCATCTCCTTTAATTCCTCCAGAAATTTAATAATCCGATGCTTTGACTCATAAACCACCACCGGATAATTGGATTCAATGATTTTTTTCAAAAACGTCTGCCTCCCCTTTTTGTGCGGCGGAAAGCCCATGAAGATAAACTTGTCCGTCGGAATGCCGGAAATTGACAAAGCCGCGGTGATGGCCGAGGGACCGGGTATGGACTCAATTTTCATATCCTCGCCGAATTTTTCCGAAACGGCCTGCACCAATTTACCGCCCGGGTCGGAAATCCCCGGCGTGCCCGCGTCAGCCACCAAGGCCAAATCCTTCCCCTGCCCTAATAAATCCAGAATATAGTCGGTCTTGGAAAGATCCGAGTGCTGGTGGTAAGAAATAGTCGGCGTTTTTATTTTATAATGCTCCAATAATTTTTTCGTCACCCGCGTATCTTCGCATAATACAAAATCCACTTCGCCTAAAATGCGAAGCGCTCTTAAACTAATATCTTCAAGATTACCAATGGGCGTACCCACGATATATAACATAGAATACAAATTACAAATCAATACAAATTTACAAAATTATAATTACAAATTCACAAATCTTGCCACAAATCGCACAAATAATTTTCATATTTGTAAATTTGTATTGATTTGTAATTATTCCATGTCTTCCATCCTCTCTTTAACATACTTGGTCCATTCTTCGGTAATCTCCACAAAAATTTTGAAAGGCGCCTCAATTATGAAATCCAGGATGAATATAAAAATATTTACTTGGGAAAATTTTTCCGTGAGCCATTTGCCAGCGGCGATAATCGGAGTGTAAAAAAAGTTGGCCAAAAAAGTAAAAATATTGTCTTTTTGCTCAACCACAATAAGTTCCCGCACTCCTTTTCTGATGCGAATGCTGAAAAAACTCACTAAAGCCAAAAAGAATAAAAAAATTATAATGCTCACCCAGGTGAAATTGATCTCGCCCAGCGCCCAGATTATTAAACCAAAGGACAGAAAAAAGGTGATGAAATAAATCAAACCGAAAAAAGCGTTAGCCAGCCTCCCTCTCTTTGCCGGCTTGCGCAAAACAAAAGGCTCTTTCCTTTCCTTCTCCACGAAGATTATTTCTTCTATTTTTTCAATTATCTTGGCCGTGTTGCTTTCGGAAGGAACGCGCGTAAACAAAACGATTAGAAACAGGAGGAAAGCCGGAAAAAAAATATTTATGGCCAAGGAAATCGAATTAACCTCTTCGCCAAACCATTGTATGGCCGGCACTTCTATTAAAATAACAAAAATGGATTTGGTCAGAAAAATATAAATAATGCTTCTCCCCGCGGCCCGCCAAAGCTTTGATTTTATACTTCCGTATTCTTTGGCGCAGGCTTTTCTTATCAGGCGCGGAAAAGCTTTTATATCGTTTTTTATTTCATCATAAACCGCCACCGGATCTTTCTCTATGACTTCCGTCAAGATGGAAAAATAAACCGCATGCTGCCTGACAATTTTATCCAATTGTTTGCCCAAGGGGTGGTTCAGCTCCCTAGCGATAGCTTTGCGCAAAGCCCCGATATTTTGGGCTATTTTGGCGATCTCCTCGTCTTTTGATTTTCCGGTCCAACCGGCGTTAAAATACTTGAAAAGAATAAATTCAAGCATTTCCTGGTCAAATTTGAAAAAATTGCGGTGGATGCTTAAATAAATCTGGATATCTTTGTCTTTCTCATAGGGCAGGTCCGGAGGCAATTTCACTTTTTTTGTTAAAGTTTCATAGATGTCGTTCGCGACCGCCT
The DNA here is from genome assembly GCA_028711655.1 of Patescibacteria group bacterium. Classification (NCBI taxonomy): domain Bacteria; species Patescibacteria group bacterium. The sequence continues at coordinate 11,427 of JAQTRU010000023.1, read as the reverse complement.
GCTTTATCTTGTCCCGGCCCAAACTTTCTTCAATTTCACTGGCCGCCAAAGATAAAATCCAGTTAGTTAAATTATTCACTCCGCTAAAATCATCTTTGGCCAGCCCGAGCTTGCTGTTTCTGAAATTCCCGGAAGAACCGATTCTCGCCAAGCTGTAATTTCTTAGTTTTAAATATTTTTCAATTATTTCTCCGACTTCTTCCGCCTTTGCCTCCGGTATCTTATTGTTGGGAAGATAGCCGGCCCGGATCAATTCCCGCAGGAGTTCCTTGGCGATTTTTTCGCTGGTAGAAATTTTTATCGCCCCTTCAATAACCACCTGTCTCTTAATGATTCTTTCTATCGCGTTCTTCCGAAGAGAGCTTTCCTCTTTGTAATCAACCGAATTCCGAATTTTTTCATAATAAAAAGACATCTTGGAAATTACTTCCGAAACTTTTATCTTCGGCTCGTCTTCGTCTTCTTTTTCCGGTTTTTTCCTCTCGCCATAAATTATCTGGAACAGCCGCCTTATGTTTTCGCTCAAAGTAAGGGTGTCTTCTTGTTTCCTTGTTAAATAAGGGCTAACCATACGGGTAAAATTTTAAATTTTAAATTACCTTGTCCTTATTCTACTATATTTTTAAATAAAAATCAAATAAAAAACCGCCTGCCAAAATCGGCAAAAGCGGCTTTAAAAAACATGGCATCAGGCTGCCGGAATGGAATCGGTTATGGTCGGCCGAAACCTAACGGTCTTCACTCCTCCTATGAGATTGCCCTTTTCGTCAACGCAGACAGCTTCGCAGAAACCGTCTTCGGCCGGATTGATTTTAATCCGGAAAGCGGTGTTTCTGCCGAGCTTCCTCAAGGTCGCGGCAAACTCCAGTTTGATTTGCGTGGTCATTGGATGAGCCATGACTCCCTCCTTTGTTAAAGTTAGACGATTTGCGAAAGAACAAAAACCATTTAATTCTGATGCCTTAATTCGTAGTAATATTCGCATGTGCCCCATTCGTAGTGGGGCTTTTTGCGATAGCAAAAAATAACAACAAAAAAGCTTCTTACTCCAAAGGTTTAGAATAAGAAGCTTTTTTGCTTTTATTGCTCGATATACGAGCCATATCTTCCCCTCTTAGGGTAGAATTTACCACCCGGCTTTATCCGGGTTGGTGGGCGGTCATCAGGTCTAGTCCCTCGCGCCTCTCTTGATATTTTTGATTTTTTAAGATGCTAAAAACAAATTAACAAACGACAATTAATCTGTCAAGCTCATCTTTTATCTTGTTGAAAATCCCCCTATAATCTCCTGTTCTATTTTCTCGCTCCATCTGTCCAGCCAGTCAACCGGCGGCTCATCCCAAAATTTTATGCTATAAACTTTTTTTTCTCCTCCGGAAAACCAGCCTTTCTTTTCCCCCAGCTTTTGGAAAATTCCTTCTCCTCCGATTCTCTCCCAGTCGTCTTTATCAAAAATTCTTACCACCGCCGGCTTGGCATAGCTCGGCACTTCCTGCGGATAGCCGGTATCATTCGTCGGCACAAAAAATTCAAGGTCAATATAATCGGGGGTTTCCTTCCTCTGGGTCTGGTAATACAAAAATTCCGGCGGCAAAACAAGGTTAAATCCCAAATCTTTATTCCGGTAATAAAATTTTCCGTCTTGGGCCGGTTGATCCATAATCGGCTCTTTTCCGCAGCCTGCCAGAAATAAAACGAAAAATAACGAAATAATCAATTCTACTTTGCCCATATCCTTATCCCCAAAAATTATAAATTTGTATATTCGCAATTAATTCGTAATTCGCAGGATTATTTTAAAATTTTAAGATAATCTTCAATATCTTTTTTGAATGCCCAGATTTTATAGGCGCCATAAAAAAACACATAGGCCAAGACCAAAACCAAAACGCCTATTACCAGGCGGAGCATAAAATCAGTCCAGACGATTAAAATCCCAAGCAAAACCAAAACTACTCCGTTAACAATCAAAGTCCAAATGAATCCGTTTGTTTTTTTTTCTATTACTTTTAAAGGATTTCCCATAATTTTATTATTAGTTATTTAAGACTGATTAAATTATAGCATATTAACCGGATATACAAAAGCCCTGCGGTTATTTTCATCGATTAAATAATATGCAGGGCTGTTTTTATTCTTCTTATCGATTCTTCGATAAAACTCTTTATTGCTTCTGCCATTTTTTTAAACAAAAAAAATACCAAGGCAAGAAGTAAAATAGACCCAAGGGCGCAAGCAATCATCAGCATCAGAAAAAAACAAATTATTATCGCCGACAAAAATCCCAGCGCTCCTCCTATTGGTAAAGATAAACACCAGCAACTGGGGAAAAAAAACGTTCCCGTGATTGCTCCGACGATAATAAAAAAAACAAAGAACAAAACTCCGGTTATGTCTATTCTGTCATTCATGCGCTCCTCCTTTTCCTTATTTTCTTTTATAGCAAAAATATGAATTTGTCAACCCCGTTAAAAATAACCAATAACCAATAATTTTGGTTATTAAAATTTAGTTATTGATTATTATTTGGAATTTGATTATTGATTATTGGTTATTTAAAAAAAATTTTCATGCCCTTGACACATTTTCAACTATCCTGTATTATTATAGACAGACACAAACAACTGCCGGGAAGGGCGGTTTTTAATTACTTCAATTTAAACAAAATTTTATGGCTAACAGGTTGGTAAATTATATAAAAGCTTCAATTGAAGAAATGAAAAAAGTCACCTGGCCGACCAAAAAAGAAACCTACAATTACACTTTGCTCGTTATCGGGCTAAGCCTTGCCGTGGCGATTTTTTTGGGCGCCCTGGACTATATTTTTAACTTATTATTAGGGTTAGTTATAAAATAATTTTCGAACAGTTTTCAACGATTAAATTCTCAATATTATAATTGAAAATTGAAAATTGAAAATTGAAAATTGAACCCATGGCTAAACAAATTTTAAACCAAGGCCGGCGCTGGTATGTCTTGCACACCTATTCCGGCTATGAAGAAAATGTTTCTCAGAATCTAAAGCAAAGGATTGAATCCATGGACATGGAAGACAAAATTTTTAATATCTTAATCCCGACCGAGAAAAAAATAAAGATTAAAAACGGAAAACGCAAGGTGGTGGAAGAAAAAATATTTCCCGGCTATGTCCTGGTGGAAATGATCGTGACTGACGAGTCCTGGTATGTTGTCCGCAATACGCCGAATGTCACCGGTTTTATCGGCACCGGTACGGTTCCGACTCCAATCAGCGAAAAAGAAGTAAAAAGTCTGCAGAAAAGAATGGGCGTGGAAGAGCCTAAATTTAAAATTGACGTTTCTGTCGGCTCGCCGGTGAAGATTACCGACGGCCCGTTCAAAAATCTTGAGGGAAAAGTTACCCAAATTGACGAAGCCAAAGGAAAAATAAAAGTTTCCGTTTCAATGTTCGGCCGGGAAACTCCGGTAGAACTGGATTTCCTGCAAATTAAGAAAATATAAATAATACAAATTACAAATTTAATCACAAATATCACAAATCTTTGGCTTTTTAAAAGTATGCTTCTCAAATATTTGTGAATTTGTGAGATATTTGTGTATTAGTAATTGTATGGCAAAAAAAATATTAACGAAAATAAAATTGCAAATTCCGGCCGGCCAGGCCAACCCGGCTCCGCCGGTCGGTCCGGCTTTGGGCCAGCATGGCCTGAATATTCAGGAATTCTGCACAAAATTTAACGAAGCGTCAAAAGATAAAATGGGAGATATTGTCCCGGTGGAAATTACGGTTTATGAAGACCGCAGTTTTAATTTTTTAATGAAAACCTCGCCGGCGGCCGAATTAATAAAAAAATACGCTAAAATTAAAAAGGGTTCCGGCAAGCCCCTTACGGAAAAAGTCGCTACCTTAACCCAAAAACAGCTGGAAGAAATCGCCGCTACAAAACTGCCGGATTTAAATACCAATGACATTGCCCAGGCGAAAAAAATTATTGCCGGCACCGCCAGGCAGATGGGGGTGGAAATCAAATAATGGGATCTTTAGGATGTTTAGGATACTTAGGATATTTGGGATTATTAGAATAATAATCTGTCATCCCAAGAGCCGCAAAAATCTCAAGAATCATAATAATCTTAATTAATAATAATATTGTGGGAGAAACGGTTTAGTCAAAAGTTATAAAGTCTAAAGTCATAGAGACGCGGTTCTATCCGGACTTTTGACTTTATAGACTTTTAACTTTCAACTCCGTTCGTTCGCACCACGAAAAATATGACTAAAAAGCAACCCGCCTCCGCCAAGGCTACGGCAAGGCAAGGAAAGCAATCACCGCCAAGGCGGGACAGGGAAAACAACCCGCAATCTGCTCCTGTTGGTACGGTCGAGTTTGACAAAAGCAAATCTTATTCAGCCAAAGAAGCGGTTGAATTAACTAAAAAACTCTCAAAAACCAAATTTGACGCTTCAATTGAAGCCCATTTCCGCCTAGGCATTGATACGAAAAAAGGCGATCAACAAATAAGGGCGACTGTTAGCCTGCCGCACGGAACCGGCAAAACCATAAAAGTAGCCGCTTTTGTTTCTCCGGACAAAGTGAGGGAAGTCAAGGAGGCCGGCGCTGATCTGGTTGGCGGAGAAGAGCTGATCGCTGAAATCAAAAAAACCGAAAAAACCGATTTCCAGGTCGCCGTGTCCGAACCGGCCATTATGAAAAACCTGGCCCAGATTGCCAAAATTTTAGGCACCCGCGGGCTTATGCCTTCGCCCAAGAATGAAACCGTTACTCCGAACCCGGCCAAAGCCGTAGCGGAATTAAAGAAAGGAAAAGTAAGTTTCCGGAGCGACGATACGGGCAATGTCCATGCTGTTATCGGCAAAATAAGCTTCTCGGAAGAACAACTATCAGAAAATTATAAATCTTTTTTGGAAGCGGTAAAAAAAGCCAAACCAACCAGCTCCAAAGGTGTTTACATAAAAAATATTTCTCTAAGTTCCTCCATGGGGCCGGGCGTAAAAGTGGAAATTTCCTAATTAAATACTACCTTAAATATACAAAAAATCCAGGAATTATTCCTGGATTTTTTGCGTTTTGCGTTGCGCGTTTTGCGTTGCGCGACTTCCATTTGCCCTCTTTTTTTTAATCTGCTAAAATAGAAATACTTCAACCGCGGATGCCGAGGATTGCGGCGCCCGAATTTAATAATTTATAAATTTATTAGCAACTAAACGTTATGAAAAAAGACAAAAGGCAGGATTATTTTTCCTGGGATGAAACCTTTATGCAAATTTGTAAAGTTATCGCCCAACGCTCCAAAGACCCAAACACCCAAAACGGCGCCTGTATTGTTAACCAAGACAATATTATTATTGGTTTGGGCTATAATGGCTTTCCGCGCGGTTGTTCCGATGATGACCTGCCTTGGGCGAGAGAAGGAAATTTCTGCGACAAAAAATACGCTTATGTCGTCCACGCCGAAGCCAACGCCATGTTTAACACCAATTCTGACACCCGAGGTTCTAAATTATATTGTTCTCTGTTCCCCTGCAACGAATGCGCCAAAATTACAATCCAGCTCGGCATAAAAGAAATAATTTACGAAAGCGACAAATACCACGATGACGAACAATGGCAAGCTGCCAGAAAAATTCTTGACCTGGCCGGAGTAAAATATAGACAATATTTGCCAAAATATAAAATGGAGTTTAAAAAAGAAGAATAAATATATGAAACAATATTTGGATCTATTGCAAGATATCCTGGACAACGGCGCTGACAAAAGCGACCGGACCGGAACCGGCACCCGAAGCCTTTTTGGCCGGCAAATCCGCATGGATTTAGCCAAAGGTTTCCCCTTACTTACCACCAAAAAAGTTTTTTTGCGGGGCATAATTCATGAATTACTCTGGTTTTTGAAGGGCGATACCAATATTAAATATTTAGTTGATAACGACGTCAAAATCTGGAACGAATGGCCTTACGAAGGCTATAAAGCCAGCCCGGAATATAAAAATGAAACTCTGGAAGAATTCGTGGAAAAAATTAAAACCGATAATGCCTTCGCGGCTAAATGGGGCGAGCTCGGGCCGGTCTACGGCAAGCAATGGGTCCGCTGGCCCGGTTATGACGGCAAACCAATAAATCAGATTGCTGAAGTGGTTGAGATGATAAAAAATAATCCTGATTCCCGCCGGATCATAGTCGGAGCCTGGAACGTGGCTGATATCCAAGAACTGATAAAAGCGAAAAAAGCCGCTCCTCCGCTCTGCCACACTCTTTTCCAGTTTTATGTGGTTAATAATAAATTATCCTGCCAGCTTTACCAAAGAAGCGCCGACGTCTTCCTGGGCGTGCCCTTCAATATCGCTTCTTACGCCCTGCTTACGATGATGATCGCCCAGGTTGCCGGCCGGGAGCTCGGAGACTTTGTCCATACCTTCGGCGATGTCCATATTTACAATAACCATAGGGAGCAGGTTAACTTGCAGCTTAGCCGAGAACCGCGGCCTTTGCCAAATATGAAAATAAACCCGGAAGTAAAAGATATTTTCTCGTTTAAATATGAAGATTTCACTTTAGAAGGCTACGACCCCCATCCTCCGATCAAAGCTCCGATAGCCGTATAGCTTAAAAATAAAATAATAAAATAATATAAAAATTTAAAAAACTTAGATAATTCTGCATTTCCATTTTATTTTATTATTTTTTTATTTTATTATTTAATTTTTAAAGTATGATTCCCGTAACCATGATGATGGCTATAACCCTAGACGGTAAAATCGCCAAAAATTCCGAGCATTTCCCGGACTGGACAAGCAAAGAAGACAAAAAATTATTTGCCAAGATTTCCAAAGAACATGGCGTGGTTATGATGGGCGCCAAAACTTTTGCTACTTTTCCCTCTCCCCTGCCCGGCCGGCTTAACGTGGTTTTTACTCTGGAAAAAAATCCGCCGAAGATAGAGGGCGTTAAATGGGTAACAGGAGAACCGGAACCGGTTTTGGAAGAACTGGAAAAAATGGGCTATAAATCGGCTCTCTTGGGCGGAGGCGCTTTTCTTAATTCCCTATTCTTAGAAAAAAAATTAATTTCCGAAATTATTTTAACTATCGAACCAAAAATATTCGGGGACGGCCTTTCTTTATTTAATAAAGATTTCAATGCCAACCTGAAGCTTGAAGAAATGGAAAAGATAAATGATAATGCCATCATGGTAAAATATAAAATAATTTATTAATTATGCCTAATAATCACCGCCTTGGCGGGACAAGTAAAATCATCATCGGCTTAGTCGGACAAATCGCCTGCGGCAAGGGAACGGTCGCCGAATATTTAACAAAAAAATATGGAGCGGTCAGTTATCGCTTTTCCACTCCTTTGCGGGACGTTTTAGACAGGCTGCATCTTGAAATTACCAGGGAAAACATGCAAAATATTTCCAAAGCCCTGCGGCAAGAATTCGGCGATGATCTGCTGGCCAAGGTAATTGCCGGCGATGTAAAAGATGAAACTAACAATTTGATGGTCATTGACGGAATCAGGCGCTTGTCTGACATTAGATATCTGAAAAATCTGCCGGAATTTAAATTGGTTAAAGTGGAAACCGATTCAAAAATAAGATATGAACGCTTGACGGCGCGGACAGAAAATACAGACGATACGAAAAAAACTTATGAGCAATTCTTAGCGGATGAAAAGCAGGAAACCGAATTAACTATCCCCGAAGTTATGAACCAAGCCCAGCTCACTTTAACTAATAATTCTACTTTAGAAGATTTACAGCAACAAGTCGATAATTTAATAACATCAGAACTCGAACGCTAAAATTAATCGGTCAGAAATAAGTAAAAGGGTTAATGCGGGTCGCCAGGCTGTAATTTCCACGAATCTACAAATTTGCTCCAAATTTACAAATACCAGCAAAACAATAATTATAGAATTTGTAAATTTGCTTGCCTACCGGCAGGCAGGTAATGAATTTGTAATTCGTAATATTATGAATATAATAATCATGGGACCGCAAGGTTCAGGCAAGGGCACGCAGGCCGAAATTCTTGCCCAAAAACTCGGTATTCCCCACATTTCCACCGGTGAAATTTTCAGGGAAAATATAAAAAATCAGACCGAATTGGGAAAAAAAATTGACTCAATTGTTAAATCCGGCGCTCTGGTGCCTGATGAAATCACCAATGAAATCACAAAACAGCGCCTAGAACAAGAAGACTGCGCCAACGGCTTTGTTTTGGACGGCTTTCCCCGCAACTTGCCCCAAGCCGAATTTTTGGATAAAGTGAAAGATATAGACCTGGTCCTGGAAATTTGGATAAGCGACGAAGAAGCCATAAAAAGAATAGGCCAAAGAAGAACCTGCCTTAAATGCCAAAAAGTTTATCATCTTACTTACAACCCGCCGAAAAATGACGAAATCTGCGACGAATGCGGGGAAAAATTAGTGATAAGGGAAGATGACAAGCCGGCCACGATTAAAAAAAGGCTGAATTTATATCATAAAGAAACCAGGCCATTGCTTGATTATTATAAAGATAAGGGAATTTATAAAAAAATTGACGGCATGCCGCCGATACCGGAGGTGACCAAACAAATAGCAGAAGTCCTGGAAAAATAACAAATTACAAACAAGTCGCGAACACAAAAACACAAAAGCACGAAAACACTAAAAAGTCATCTGTGTTTTTGTGTTTTAAAGCCGAAGGCTGTGTGTTTTTGTCAGTTTAAATTTAACAGAAAGGGGGTGCAAGGAGCACTCTTTTATTATCTACAATTAATATGAACAAAGATAATCATGGAAAATTTATTGTCATTGACGGCACAGACGGCTCCGGCAAAGCGACGCAAACGCAGATGCTTGTCGACCGGCTGAAAAAATCGGGCTACCCGGTAGCTATGGTTGACTTTCCCCAATACGGAGAAAAATCCGCCGGTCTGGTTGAAAAATATTTAAACGGAAAATACGGCGAGGCCGATGAGGTCGGGCCTTACCGCGCTTCTGTTTTTTACGCCTGCGACCGTTATGATGCCAGCTTCAAAATAAAAAAATGGCTGGAACAAGGGAAAATCGTAATTGCCAACCGCTATGTGACCGCTAATATGGGCCACCAGGGCGGAAAAATCGCCAATCCCTTGGAAAGGAAAAATTATTTTTCCTGGCTTTACGAACTTGAATACGAAATTTTTAATATCCCCAAGCCGGATTTAAATATCATCCTTCATGTAGACGCTGGCTTAGCCCAAAAATTGGTTGACCAAAAAGGCCATCGTGATTATATCAACGGCAAAAAAAGAGACTTGCACGAAGCTGATATCAACCATTTGCGCCGGGCCGAACAGGTTTATTTGGAAATTGCCAGAACTTTCCCTGATTTTACCTTGATTGAATGCACTAGAAACGGCGAAATTATGACCCGCGAGGAAATTCATAATTTAATCTGGCAAGAAGCGGGCCAATCAATCAATTTCCGCGATAAAAACCGAATCCCCTTTTTAAACACTTTGGAATATGAAAAAAGTTTGGATAAGCCGATTTTAAAAATTGAAAGAGTAAAACCCGGGGCAAAACTCCCGCAAAGAGCCCATCTCGGCGACGCCGGCCTTGATCTATTTTCCGCTGATTATTATTCAATTTTACCCGGAGAAAGCATGATTGTCAGCACCGGCATCAAAATGGCTATTCCCGAGGGCTACGCCGGCCTAATCTGGGACAAAAGCGGGGTGGCCAAGTCCGGCATCCACACCACGGCCGGTGTTATAGATTCCGGTTACCGCGGTGAAATCTTGGTTAACATGATAAATTTAAGCGGCGATATTTATCATATCGCCCCGAGGCAAAAAATCGCCCAAATTCTAATCCAGCCCGCGCCCGATTTAGAAATAAAAGAAAATATCATAGATGATGAAACCAGCCGCAATGATAATGGCTTTGGCAGTTCCGGATTATTTTAAATCAAAAAATTAATCGCTTTGTTATATAATTTATCCAAAATAAAAAACAAAAGGACAACAAAATGCAAGACGAAAGGATGGAGATAGAAATAGAAATTAATTGTCCGAGCTGCTCTTCTTCTATTTTCTTTAACAACCTCGAAATTGATTTTATCGGCCTTGATTTTACGGATGGGGAAAATATAATTTTTAACATCTCAAGGCATATCTCTCTCCCCTGCTTGGCCTGCGGAAAAGAATGGTTCCTTCCTTATGTCGAATTTCTCGCTCTTTGCGCAAAAATTGAAATCTGCCCTAACTAAAAACCGCTTTGCCATAAAGCGGTTTTTTCTTCCCCTTCCCCATCTTAAAAGTTTGCTTTTTTTGCCATTTGGCGATAAGATAAACATAGAAATTCAAATTTTAAATCGCTAATATATGGAGTATAACGTAATTATTGGCCTGGAAATCCATGCCGAACTGAAAACCAAGTCAAAAATGTTCTGTTCCTGCGATAATGACTCTCTCGGCAAAAAGCCGAATACCACGGTTTGCCCGATTTGTTTGGGTCATCCCGGCACCCTGCCTGTCCCTAACAAGCAGGCCATAGAATGGGCGGTTTTGGCCGGGCTGGCTTTGAATTGCCGAATAAGGGAGCTCTCCAAATTTGACCGGAAAAATTATTTTTACCCTGACCTGCCCAAAGGCTACCAAATTTCCCAATACGACCTGCCTTTCTGCTATGACGGGCATCTTGAAGTTGACGGCCGAGAAATAAAAATAACCCGCCTACACCTTGAAGAAGACACGGGAAAATCTACGCATCCAACCGGCAAAAACCATACTTTGCTTGATTTTAACCGGGCCGGCACGCCTTTGATTGAAATGGTAACCGAGCCGGTTATTAAAGATGCGGCCGAGGCGAAAAAATTTTGCCAAACTTTTCAGCAAATTTTGCGTTATCTGAATATCAGTAACGCCGATATGGAAAAAGGCGAGATGCGCTGCGAGGCCAACATCAGCGTGCAGGAAAAAGGCAAATGGAAATACGAGGGTAATTGCGAAATAAAACCGATTGGTAAATACAAATTGAACCCAAAAGTGGAATTAAAAAACATAAACTCTTTCCGCGCCATTGCCAAAGCCATTGACCATGAAGCAAAAAGGCAAATCAAAGCGATTGAGGAGGGAGAAAAATTGGCGCAGGAAACTAGGGGCTGGGACGAAAATAAAGGCCAGACAGTGAGGCAAAGAATAAAAGAAACTTCCGCGGATTACCGCTATTTTCCCGAACCGGATATCCCGCCGCTGACCATATAAAAAGAGGAGATTGAAAAAATGCGTCCGAATGTGGGCGAGTTGCCGGCGCAAAAACGCGATCGTTTGATTTCGCAATACGGACTTGAGCCGGCGCTGGCCGAGATGTTTGTCGTCAGCCGGGTCATGGGGGATTATTTCGAGAATGCGATGAGCGAATCGGAAGAATGGGCCAATGTTGAGGAAGGCGACG
>JAQTRU010000022.1 GCA_028711655.1 Patescibacteria group bacterium | reverse complement strand
TGTCATGCGATGTTTTGGCAAATTTCGCCCCTCCAAAAGCCAGCCAAAGCTTATCAAAAATCTGCAAACCAATGCCGATCCGGTACACGTTAATATTGCCCAGCCGTTCAAACCTGGGCAGTTTCCTGTCCATTCTGGCCGTTATCATATCAAACTCTATAGCAGAAATCCGTTCGGTTATTTCCCGAACCGCCACTTCCGCGCCGCCCACAAAAGGAAAATAAGCGGTTGAAATAATTAAAACTCTTTTCATTTTATTATAGCCCTGAAATAATCAATAGTTTTGGCCAGGCCGCTTTCTAAATTGGTCTTCGGCTCCCAGCTTAATTTTTCTTTCGCCAAGCTTATGTCCGGCCTTCTCTGCTTCGGGTCGTCCGCCGGCAATTCTTTAAAAACAATTTTGCTTCCGCTTTCCGGAATAAGCTTCAAAGTTTTTTCCGCCAGCTCTTTCATGGAAAATTCATCCGGATTGCCCAAGTTAACCGGGCCCGTAAACTTTTTGCTTTCCATCATGGCCAGCAAACCATTTGTCAAATCATCAACATAGCAAAAGCTTCTCGTCTGGTTGCCGTCGCCGTAAATAGTCAAATTCTCGCCGCGCAAGGCTTGAATGATAAAATTGGAAACTACCCGGCCGTCCTCCACGGCCATATTCGGCCCGTAGGTATTGAAAATCCTTACCACTTTTATATCCACGCCGTATTCCCGCCAATAGTCAAAAAATAAAGTTTCAGCGCAGCGCTTGCCTTCGTCATAGCAGGATCGGACTCCGACCGGGTTGACATTGCCCCAATAGCTTTCCGCCTGGGGATGAACTTTCGGGTCGCCATACACTTCGGAAGTTGAGGCCTGCAAAACGCGGCAATTCAATTTTCTCGCCAAATCCAGGGCGTTAATCGCGCCCAAAACATTAGTCCTGACGGTCTTGACCGGATCTTTTTGATACCAGACAGGCGCGGCCGGGCAAGCCAGATTATAAATCCCGTCAACTTCAAAATTATATGGCTCTTCCGCGTCGTGTTCCACTAAAGTAAAATTTTTATTTCCAATCAAATCCTGAATATTGGCTTTGCTGCCGGTAAAAAAATTATCAAGGCAAATTACCAGGTTGCCCCGCCCCAAAAGCTCCCTGCATAAATGCGAACCGATAAAACCGGCTCCGCCGGTAACTAATATTTTTCTCATAAAATTATAAATTGTTTTCTTGCTTTTTTGTTTTCTTGTCTATAGCCCTATTTCCTTTTTATACCCCTCCAGCCACTCCGGTAAATCTACGACCGGCTCCCAGCCCAATAAAACCCGAGCTAAATTGTTATCGGCCAAACTCTCCTTTGCTTCTATCCTGGGCGGAATATTAACGGTTGGTCCGCCAATCATTTCCGCCAGCTCTTTGACGCTGTAGCTTTTGCCTCTGCCGACATTGATTGTTTCCCCGTTGCCTACTTTATCGCTTTCCGCCGCCAAAATATTGGCTCTGACTATGTCCGCCACGCTGGTAAAATCGCGCCTTTGCTCCCCGTCGCCCACAATAGTCATCGGCTCTCCCCGCAGACGCTGCTGCGTAAAAATTCCGATAACCAAACAATACGCTCCTTCGGTTGGCTGGCGCTTTCCATAAACATTGAAATAACGCAAGCAAACAGTGGGCAAATTATAAATCCGCCTGAATAAACGGCAATAAAGTTCGCCTACGTATTTTTGCAGAGCGTAAGGGCTCAAGGGTTTGGCCGTCATATCTTCGCGTAAAGGCATTTTCTCCTGATCGCCGTAAGCCGAAGAGGAGGCGCTATAAACGACTCTTTTTACCCCCGCTTCTTTAGCCGCCATTAAAACGTTGAGGGTGCCGTTTATATTTATATCGTTAAAAGTAACCGGATCTTGAATTGAAGGCTGGACGCGAGGAAAAGCCGCCAGATGAAAAACATAATCAACGCCTTTGAACAAGGGTTTTATTTCTTCCAAATTCCTAATATCAAGCTGATGAAATTTAGCTCCGGGATTAACATTTTCCTTTTTCCCGGCGGAAAGATTGTCAATAATAATGACTTCGTCCCCCCGCTCGACAAGAGCGTCTGCCAAATTAGAGCCGATAAAGCCGGCCCCGCCTGTTACCAAACATTTTGCCATAAATAAAAATTAAAATTAGTAAATTTGTAATTGATAATTGCGAAACGCAAATTACGCAACCATCTTTTTCTCTTCTAATATTTTTAAAGCGTTTAAAATTTTTAAATCAATCTCAAAATTTTTGTGTTTCTTCAAGCAAAATTCCGCCAATTTTTTAAGGGGGACTCTCACCACTTCTATTTCCTCGCTGTCGTCGGAAGAAACGCCTTCAAAACCGGCAAAATTAGCCGCCGGCGCGAAATAGATAAAAATTTCATTATTGATAAGCCCCTGGTTAAAGAACCCCCGGCCGGCAAAAATCAGTTTTTCCGCCTTATAGCCGGTCTCTTCCAAGAGTTCCCTTTCCGCCGCTTCAGCTAAACTCTCCCCCTTTTTGTCAGCCAAACCCGCCGGCAGCTCCACAATATCTTTCTCCAAAGGAAAACGGAACTGCCTGGCCAATATCACCTCTTTCTTTTTTGTCAGGGCGAATATCATTACAATATTTTTGGTTTCGTTCAGTTCTACGCATTCCCAGATACCCCTTGTCCCGTTTCTATTGGAAAACTCTTTGCCGACAACCCTTATAAATTTCCCCTGCCACAATACTTTTCGCGAAAATTTTCTCATATTTATTCCTCCGCCTGCTCCGCTTTTGGCTTGGCGGCTCCTTTAACCGCAATCGCCTCTTCGCCATAAACGCCGGCGAGCAAATCCAAATCTTTGCCGCTTGAAACCAGCAAATCGATATTTTTGTCTTTTAAACTCTCCAAAACTTTCCGGCCGAACTCGTCTCCGATATGTTTTTTGTAAATTTCGGAAAAAGCGGCGAAATCTTTTATAAAGCAATGGCCGCCGGCTCCGCGCCCGCCCTGATGGACCGGATTTAAATGAGTCCGGCCGATTCTCGGGTCGGCCGCCATGGTCTCTTGTATGGTTTCCCATTGGCAATCCAATTTCATTGCCAAATCGTAAAGCATATTAATGAAAATAACCTTGAAATAAAACCAGCAATTTCCCCCGTATTTTATCAACTCCGCCTCTCGGGAAGAACAGATAATTTTATAAGGGGCATAAGGCAGGACTTCCAAAACTTCTTTGGCTTTCTCTTTGTAGTCATCCGAGTCTTTCGGCAGGCCGATAATATTCCTGCTCGGATTAGCCGCATCATAAGCCGCTGTCGCTTCGGTTAAAAATTCCGGGGAATGCATAATGTAAATATCCGGATTTTCCTCCTGGATTGATTCGGTCGTGCCCGGCAATAAAGTTGATTTAATAATGGCGATTTTCCCGGCTCCCACCGATTTTATCGCCTGCCTTAAAATACTATCATCAAAACCTTCCGGAGTGCTTGGCGTCGGCACCGCGATGAAAACGATATCGCAGTCTTTTATTTTTTCCTTGTTATCCACATAAGGCTTTTCCAGGCTATAGCGGACGATTTCGTAGCCTCTTTTTTCGAAATCATCGGCATAATTTTTGCCAATCCAGCCCTGGCCGATAAAGCCAATAATTTTACCCATAGAATTTTTAGTTTTGCTTAATTATAAGTAAATAAGTAAATAAGTAAATAAAAAATACTAAGTTTTTCTTCTTAGTTTGAAATAATGGCTTATATCCTCTTTGTCTATGTATATATTATTAAATAAAATAAACCCAAAGTCAAGAAAAAATTTATTACACCCTCTTGACAAAACTAAAATAATATGATATTATTAAATATTACGTACTTTTAATAATTTGATAAAAACATCAAAGAAAAAAGGTAAAAGAAAAAATTTTTCTCATTAACGCCAGAATTTGAACCGGTTTGTTTAAATCCACGATCCTTGCTGGCCGGTCTAACCCGCCAGCAAGCTTACCAAATGGAGGAGTAGAAATGGAAAGACGTGAATTCCTGGCCCGGAAAAAAGTCGGATTGATCCTTCGGGTTTATGCCCATGAAGAAGACCGAATCCCGACTCGGGTGGAAATGATCGAAAAAGCGATCGCCGCCGCCCGGAAAGCCACGGTTGATGGCCGGGCGCTGATCAAGCGTATTGACGTTCTTGTCTGGTGCGACAAGAACTATGCTGACAGCGATTGCGGCCAAACCGCAGCTATCTTACGGGAAAAATTTTCCGGGGAAAAAGACCTTTTCATCTCGGAAGTTTCCCATGGGGATATCTTCTGCGGAATCCTGAACTACGGCATCGTCCATCAGCTGCGGCATGGGGTTGATTATTCAATCATCGCCTCGGCCGAAGCCTTTTCCTACATGACACCTGAAACCATGGCTGCCATGGTGAACGCGGCCTGCTCCGGCGCCCTTGCCATCGGCGTGGCTATTAACGAGCTGACGGATTCCATTCTTGCCGGCCGGATTGCCAACACCTTTGCCATGTGGCACAATGAATCCCTGATGACAGTCGGCGGATTTGATCTGCGGGCGGCCAAACCGGTCAACGAAACTCTCGCCCATTTCATGAGGGGATGGAATCCGAAAAAAAATGAAAACGTCTTTTACCATCTGGCCGGCGTGGAAGAAGTTATTCCCCTGGCCCGGATGGCAGAAACCTTCGGTCCCTGTATCGCCCCGATTTTTACGCAAGGCGAAGGCGTCCAGCAGTACCAGGCGCCCGATCCCGCAAAGGATCCGGAACTCTGGCAACGGCATGTCGCCAAGATGGGCACCAAATTGGAGCGCCAATGCGCCCTCCTGGCCTCTATCGGCGTTGACCCGTCTTTCCTCAAAGGCGGAGTAATGCCGGAATACCGCTGATAGAAATCCGAAAATCAAATACAACTGCTCAAACGCTAACCTGTTTGAGCAGTTTTTTTATTCCATCCCCTTTCGACAAAAGGGGCAGGGAGGATTAAAAAAATAAAAAAGCGGGATTACTTAAACCCCGCTTTCAAATTATCCGAAATTTTTTTAGGCGGCTAACTGAAGGCAAAAACACTCTTTCCCCGAATCTTCAGTAACCACTTCGGAATAGCAATACGCCGTTATTCCCTCCTCCGGCAGGATAATTCTCACTTTCAGGCACTCCCTGCCGTCAATTGACACTACTTTCTCCGGCACGCCGATAAATTCAACCACGGCGCCCAAACCGGCCAAAAATTTCCGCTCTTTGCCGAATTCTATTTCATCCAAGAGCGTATTTTCGGCAGGACCCCTCCCTCTTGGTTTTAGATGCTTCCGTAAAATTCCAATAACGTCCGTCTCAAAGAAAACAGCGTTTATTCCTCTGTTTTTTTTGGAAATCCGGCTGAATGATTTGTTACCGCTGAAAAGACCCCAAGAGTTAGCCATACCTCCTCCTTTTCTGCTAAATAATTTCTGAAAAATCGCACTTTCTTTCTCTCGCCCGCGCATAATATCTTTGCCGACGCTTATCTCTTCCAGCCCGTCGTTTCCCAAAGAATGAAAAATGACACAACTATCCCCTTCTAAGGCATTATTTCCAAGAACGGACAACAGCCCCCGTCTATCCTGCAAAAAATTGAAACCTCCCTTGATATTCTGATTTTCAAATAGTAATATTCCCTCACCTTAACTATTTCCGCGGGGACCGCTCCTTCAAAGACAAAACTAAAAATTTTGATTTTCAGTTTGCTTCCCAATTTTATAAGGTTGAGCGCGGTCCTTCCGGCCTTTTTGCCAGTATTTCCCCTTGCCAATATCTTGATCAGTTCTTTTTCTTTTTCCGGAGAAGAATTAAAAATGGAAAAGAAAAATAAAAAATTCGCCGCATAAAAAATATTGGTTGCTTTCATCAACTCGCTAAAAAGAAAAGCGTAATAAGAATGTCTTAATTCTCCACGCATGATTAACTCCTTTGCCTTATTCAATTTACAAAGTTCAAATTATAGTATAATGTAATAATATAAGCATAAAATTTACTTTTAGTCAAATATGCCTAAAAAAACCATTCTCTATTTGATAACCCAAAGCGAATTGGGCGGAGCCCAGCGCTACTGCCTTGATTTGGCCTCGGCCCTGAAAAATGAATTTAATGTAATCGTGGCTTTCGGGGGAAAAGGCGAAAAAAGCGCACTGGCGGAAAAACTTAAAAAAAATTCCATAAAATACTATGCTCTCCCCCGCCTCCAGCGCTCTATTTCGCCAATTAACGATTGGCTGGCTTTAATCCAAATTGTAAAATTAATAAAAAAAGTTAAGCCGGACATAATCCATTTAAATAGCAGCAAAATCTCAATCCTCGGCTCCATGGCTACGTTATGCGTTGCGCGTTATGCGTTGCGCGTATATACCGCCCACGGCTGGGTCTTTAACGAACCTCTCCCCTTCTGGCTGAAATTATTTTACAAATACGCGGAAAAATTTACCGCCCGCTTCAAGGATAAAATTATCTGCGTTTCCGAGTTTGACTATAAAACAGCTCTGGAAGAAAAAATCTGTTCTAAACAAAAATTAATTACGGTCCATAACGGCATTGCCCCGATTGATTTCCTGCCCCGCCAGGAAGCCAGAGAAAAATTAAATCTGCCGGAAAACCAATTTATTATCGGCAGTATCGGCAATCTCTATAAAACCAAAGGCTTCCAATACCTTATCAACGCAGTCAACATCCTAATTGCCAATTACCAGTTACCAATTACTTTGGTTATTATCGGCGAAGGCGGGGAAAGAAAGCGGTTGACTGAACTCATAAAAAAGTATAAGCTGGAGGATAACGTAATTTTGGCCGGCCGGATTCCCGAAGCCGCCCGCCTTCTCTCCGCTTTTGATATTTATGTCTGCTCCTCGGTTAAAGAAGGCCTGTCTTACACCATTATTGAAACAATGCTCAATGGCCTGCCCATTATCGCCACCCGAGTCGGCGGCAATCCGGAACTGGTTGAAAACGGCCAAACCGGACTTCTGATAAATTCGCAGGACGCGTCTGATTTGGCAGATAAAATTAAAGAGCTGAAGAACAATCCGGAACTGCAGCAAGAAATAAGCACAAAAGCCAGAATCAAAGCGCAGGAAGAATTTAATCTGGAAAAAATGATTAGGGAAACAAAAGAAATTTATTATAAAAAAATAAATAAAAAATAATTGAACTTTTAAAAAGCGAGGAAAAATGGCGACTGCCAAAATTTTCAACTGTTTTCCCTATCCCAATGATAAAGACGCAAAAGAGGCTGAAACTCTTATTTTTATAGCGGAATGCGTAACCGCATCCATTTCAATCGGAGTGATTGGCGTTGCCGTCTTAGGTTACGGGTTTTATCTTCTGAATTTGGGCCAATACTGGCGGCCGCTCTGTTTGCTGGGAGCCATAATTCCGTTATCTTTTCTGATTGGTTATTGCGCCCTCTTGTATTTTCTCTTTATCCAGGAACCGGGGGCGAAAATCAACGAAATCAAAAAATAAATTCGGGATAAGGGGGCGCGCTAATGGAAACGGCTCAAATTACCTCTGATTATTATGAGGAAAAAGAGCATAATATTTTTTCCCCTGATATCATCTTCTTTGCCTTTCTGGCAATTATCGCCATAATCGTCTTGGCAGTTACAATCGGCTTGTATTTTGGCCTCCGCTACCTAAATGCCTGGCAACACTATTTCTCCCGGCAGATGGAATTTGCTATTCCGGCGGTTTTTCTTATTAGCTGTTCTGTCGCTCTTTGCGCTTATTTCTATTGGAAACTCTGCGAAGACGAAGGGGAAATCGGCGACAATATGGGGGAAGAGGCCGGAGATTATAATGATTGAACCGACGAGAAAATGAAAACAACAAAAGGGTCGAGCTAAAAGCCGGCCCTTTTTCTTTTATTTGACAAATTATTATCCTAGTGATAAATTGGCTTCAGGTGAAAGTTGCTTGCCAGGGCAGCCTTTAAACTTCAATTCCGTAAGGGTTTGACACCTGAAAATCTGGTGGCCGCATCGCTCGAGAGATGCGGCCTTTTTCTTTTCTATGGCTTGGGGGTTATCACCGCTAAGCTATGAGTCCAATTATTGTTAAAAGTTTGCGTCCAGCCGCTTTCATATTCGCCGGCCGACCCTGTTTTTTTATAACTAAGCCCGATATGGGTTCCGTCAAAATAAGAAAATCTGTGATTAAAAATTTCTGTTTGGCCGGGATCGGGAATTAAAGCGCCGGAACCGCAGTCAACAGAAGCAGAGTCAATTATTAAAGAGTTATTGTTTTCCGCATTTACCACATCTAAAACATGCTCGCTCTGAAAATTGCGATGCAGGACGGCGCTAATCGGATCACTAGTGTTGACATTGCCCAAGTTAACCACCACGGCGGCCATTCGCATGCTGTAGGTAAACTCGACTTCTACCTTGTGCTCGCCCACCGGCGGATTGATTAAAAACCAAGTGGAAATATTGGTTCTCGCTCCGGGAATGCTCCCGCCGGCTATTTTGGTTAAATTTTCGCCGCCGAAACTGACATTTATTACGTCCTTATTGTCATCATGCCAATAAGCGCTTAAAAATATCATCTCGTCTCCAGCTCCTACGGTATGGAGCCAGGATAAAGTACTTGTCCCCCATTCGGAAACAAGAGAAGAAATATTGCCGATTATTATATCACCGGCAGGCCCAGATAAAGTGCTGCCACTTGCCTGGTTTGATAAATCTGACCAATAATTTCCATTATAAACCATTAAAGCGAAACAATACTGCGTGTCTGCCGCCAGACCTGTTACTACATATTCCTCCGTTTCCCCGGCTGAAGTTGCCGGTGTCGGCAAGCTTGAAGTCGCGATTTTTGTCGCATTATCCCAGCCGGTTTCTAAATCGCAATCCCCGGCTTTCAGTTTATAACGCAAATCATAATAAGCGCCGCTGCCTAAATTAGCATTAGCAGGAGATGACCAAAAAAATTTAATTGTTGAAGCGGTGGAAGAAGCGGCTAAAACCGCTAAATCGTCTACCTCGGCTGGAATAATCGGCTCATCATTTCGCGGCTCGGTTGGCGAGAAAGAATTCTGCGGCTGCGGTATACTGCGAACAATAAAATCATTACTGTTGTTATCGCTGTCATAACCATTGCCTTGCCATTCATGCTCTCCGCCCGAACCCATGGTTGCGGCCGTTGCGGAAAAAGCGGCTTTACGTTCTAAACTTTGGTCAGCCGCCGGATTTTCCGGATAAGCCGCTGTCTCAAAATCGCTAGCCGAACCAAAACCGACTTTATCTATTACAGTTTCTCCAGCGTCGCTATAAAGGATAACCGTATTATCGGCGGCTATTGATTGCGTGGTTGAATAAACCGCATCTGCTGACACCGCACCATCGTAACCGCTGGGATGGGTTATTAGGAAAAAACTTTTTGCCGGCAGGTTGACATTGGGAAAAGTAGTCAATAAATTAAAGGGGTTGCCGCCACCAGTCTTGCGGCTTAACCGATAACCATTTAAGTTGATCAAGTTACTTGTCGGATTATATAATTCTACAAACTCATCCGTGGCAGTGGCACCGGCAATTTGTATTTCGCTAATGACTAAATGGTCGGTTGGCGGAAGAGCAACCTTCGTTGTCGCCTCATCGCTCCACTCCCCCATATTTCCGGCCTTGTCATAAGCCCGAACGCGGAAATAAATATTCTTTCCGGCTTCCACGGCAATGCCAAAAATATTTTCCGCGCTGCTCGTTGCCACAACCCACTCCTGCCAATCTCCGCTTTCAATTTTATATTGGACATCGTAACTGGCAATACCGCTGCCGGTTGTGGTTGCTATGTCGCTTCCTCCCCATTCTACAGTAAAGCCGGTTGCGCTATATTCGCTTTCCAAATTTTTAATAGTTGAAACCGGCGCGGTTATATCCACAAACCAGCTATAAACCGTTGAGCTGCTGATATTGCCGGCCGCGTCAAAGCCTTTGACCGAAAAGCCGTGCTCGCCTTCGGTTAAATCGCTAATTGTCGTGCTGGCTTGGCATAATTCCCAACCGCCATTATCTAACTGGCAGGAATAAGTAATACCTTCTTTATTAGATTGAAATAAAAAGGTAGCCCCTGTAGAACTGGCAAAACTAGCCGGAGAGTTGGCAATATTGACAACGAAGGAAGCCGTATCAATTACCCAGCTAAAAACCGCCGGGCTCTTGTCAGTATTGCCTGATTTGTCAGAAGCTCTTATTTCTATAATATGCTCGCCGTCAGCCAACCCGGTTAAGTCAAGGCGGTCGCCGCAGCTTTGCCAACCGTTATTGTTCAGATTATATTCAAAACTTGATTCGCTTTCCGAAGAAGAAAAAACAAAACTGGCAAAACTGGAAGAGGAAATTTTTTCCGGCGAACTGATAATCGCCGTTTCTGGAGCTGTGTTATCATTGCTAAAAGTAATGGAAGCAGAGCCAGAAGAATTAGAAGCGGTTCCCGTTTCTAAAACTTTACCTTCCGTTTTCTCCTTTTCTTTGTTTAAAATTACTTCGTCCTTTTCAAAAGGAAGCGGCGCCGTTTTTTGGTCCAAGGAAGGTTCCGGGGAAGGTAAATAAACGGAAATTGAATCATTATCGCTCGCTTCGATTTGTTCCGGCTTAAATAAATCCTCGGCCGTAATTTTAACCGATAGGACTTGGCCGGCTTCTCTGACCGCTAATTCCCCTGACTCCCTAATTATTTCTGAAAATTGCCGGCCGGCTTCTTCAAAATAAGCTGAATTATATTGGCTGATTTCTATATTTTTAGGATAAACATTGGAAATGGCATTTTTTAATTTGTCCAGCCAATTTTTCTTCGCTTCTTCTTCCTTTTTCTTTTCCACTTCTTTAAAAAACAAATCAATCATTCCCGCGCCATAAGAAACTGCTTTTGGAGCAAGAAGAGAGTAATAGTCGGAGTGAACCGAAAGTGTTAAATAGTAAAAAGGTTTTCCCGCTATTATAACTTTTTCTGCTAATTTGAACTCTTCGCCAGCGTCATCTCTTGAGAGTAAGTAAATCTTTTTGTTTTCAATTATTTCTTTATAAAAACTATTCACCTCTATCGTATCTTGGCTAAAGAAATATCTATTAGAATAATTAGCTAAGGAATCAAAATATTCTCCCAAACTATTAAATTTTGTTATTGAAGTTTTGGCTAATTTCCAGTCGGAATTATTTTCTGCCCAGCTTTCAAAGGGATCGCCGCTAAGATGAATATCAAGCCTGGTATGGGCCGGCACCGCCATATCTTCAATTAAATGCAGGTTATGGCCCAAAGCAATAAAAGCTTCTTTCCTGTCGCCTTTAATATAAGAATCAATGGCTCTCTGCCAAGTTTGGTTGCCTTTGGGGTAGAACGACTGCTTGATATTTTGCCCGGTCCAGTTTTTGGCGGAAGAATGAAAAGAAAGCCCATAGCCGGTCTGCGGATTATAAAAATGATTCATCCATCTTGGCGGCGTATCTTCTTCGCGCGCTCCTTGCATAATCCAGTTGATTTCCGCCGTAGAAGAGATTTTATTTCCTGAAAATTCATTAAACAATTCAACCGATTGGCGCGCCAAGGTTGGATGGGTAATAGTATCGTTAAACGAAGACGCTTGACCGGCCAGAAACAGAAAAAGAATAATGAGAAATAATTTTATTCCCCTCCTTGAGAACATATTTTTTCCGCAGGGGTTCGACCCCTTTAGTAAGGGGTCGAACCCCTTTAAGAGCAAATTTTATAAACTATCTAATTTCCAATCGCCATTAGCATCTTTAATAAAATTTATACTGCCTACTAATTGTTGCTTATATTCCTCGGAGTAATAATCATAATCGTACTGTGCTATTGACTCGTACATACTAATTTTATTGATTTCATCAGAATAATGCAAATATAAATCTTTAAATTTCCCTTCATCAAAAAAACTTTCTAAAGCCTCTTTATTTTCTTTATATCTTTTCCCGGACTCTTTACTTAATTGCTCAATCGCCATTTCCAAATCATTATCCTTTAAGGCCTGCCTGAATTTCGCGTAAGTTTCTTCCGGCGTTGTCCTGGTGGCCACATCCGCGTATTTTATCTGCGGATACATCTTCGCCAACTCGCTCTCGGTATAGTCCGTATAAGGAAAATACGGACGGGCCAGGCCCAAAGACACTTTATCCATTTTTCTAATGGTCCAGAGATTCAAAAGAACGCCCAAAACCGCCATCGCGACAATGGCGATAAGCCCGATGATAATGATTTTTTTTAATTTTGGAGTCATAAATTTATAGGTTAATTATAATATTTTTACTCTAATAAATATCTCTTTAGTTCCTCCTTCCCCCGCCCAGACTCTTTTATTATAGCATTAACCAAATTTTTATACTCACCGATATTCTCAAACTGCGATAGAATTATTTTTTTATTAGCTAGCGCCCCTCCCCTTTTCCCCATATAATCAAGGTGGCTACTCCAAACCCAGTTTTCCGCTCTGGTAATTCTATGGATTTCCGCATTGCCGTTGATATACCCGGAAAGCCAGAGAAAATAGGAGTCTGTTTTAACGTGGACGGCTTTGTATGCACCCTGCCAAAGAGAGCCGGATCTCTTGTGTCTGTGATTAAAATAAGCCGCATATCCACCGGCAATTCTTTTCATGAAGGCTGAAACTCCACCGCTTCTTAATTGTCTCGCTAATAAATGGTAATGATTTGGATTTAAGCAGTATGTTATTATTTCTACCAACTTCGACCGGTCTGGGGACCGAGTCGCCACCAAGGCGACTCGGTCCCTAAATTTATTTTTTTTATCTTTTTCCCGCAAATATTTTTCATAAAAACCGCCATGGCAATCTATTTGGTTAAACTCCCTCATGCTCCGTAAAAATCTAACATAATCGTACTTATCCAAAAATACCTCCCGCTTATCCACGCCCCGGTTATAGATATGATAAAATTCTCCGGTTTGAAATTGAAATTTGCGCATTTCATTTGAAGACGGCAATTAAATTTTCCATAATAAAAACCTTGCCTAAAAACAAGGTTTTTTTATTCTTTGTAAAAAATAAGCCCCTCCCCTATCATATTTTTAATTTTATTTTTTCGTCCAATAATCTATATCTCTCATTATCCGAAAAGCGTCGGCCGGCTTACCCAGAAAATACCGCTTGCCATCCCCGGGATTTACATACCAGGCCTCGCCATGCCCTTCAACTTGCAGTAATATTTTCCCCTTTTGCTTGTTGGCAAAATCCATATCTATGCCCAAGCTTCCCGGACCGGCCGGATTGAAACCGGCCAAAATTTCCTCTTTGTCGGAATAACCGTCCCCGTCCGTATCAACCTTGGTCGGGTCTGTGCCGATCGCTTCCTCAAAGATATCGGACAGGCCATCACCGTCTGTATCCTCGCCTTCCAAATTGGCTTCCGCCACCGGAATTTTTCTTAAATTTTCATTGCTTATGCCCACGCCCAGCCTTATTATCAGGTTATAGACATTGGCTTCGGCCGAATTAAGGTCAAGCTGAATCTGGGAATATTTCTCCTCCACCTCGGTTTTCTCCGAAAGCACGGTTTTGAACTCTTCGGTTTTAGCGTCCAGAACCTGGTTCTTTTCCAATAAATCAACCTGAACCTGCTTAAGCAAATCTTCTTTCTTGGCCAAATCTTCCTGCGTTATTGTCAAATCTTCCTTGGCTTGGGTTAATTCTTTCTGGACGCTGGAAACGGATAAAAGCAGTTTGGTGTTGGCATTGTATATTTTTACAATCACCAAAACCATGCCCAAAAAAATCAAAACCAAAACGCCGTAAAAAAACCATCTCTGCCAGCGGCGGAAAGAAATTTCCTTGCCCAATTGCTCGCGAGTGGAAACCGCTTGCCCGCAATGGGGGCAGATTTCGGAGTTATCCGGAATTTGCTTCCGGCAATTAAAACAAATCATATTTTTAAAATTAATCTTACCATTATATTATAACACAAAATAAAAAATATGAAAAAAAATCCTCAAAACCGCGCCCCGCAATCCACAAAATGCTATTCTAAGCTCTCAATAAATTTTTTCACCGACGCCTCCAAACTTTTATCCAGCTCAACCGCCCTTCCGGCCGCCTGTCTGGCTTCTTCATTTTGCCCAAGCTGGGCATAAATTTTTGACAAATTTATCCAGACTTCAACGTTCTTCGGCTCTAATTTTGTTAACCGGAGATAAAGGATTAGCAATCTCTCTTTGTCTCCCAGGTCTATATAATGATTGGCCGCCATTTTAACAAAAGCTGACGGCGATAACACATCCGCCCCTCCTTTGTCTAGGCATTGGTCAAGCTCCCCGTACCCCTCTTCTTCCCTTTCCAAAAATATATAAACTTTGGCGAGCTGACAGGTGCTTTCATAATAATCCTCGTTCAAACTGACGGCGTATTTCAAAATTTCCACGGCTTTTTCCGTCTCGCTCCGGGTAAGGCAAATCTGAGCTTTGATAAAATAAACCGGAATCCGCCCCGGGCTGGAAGCAATGGCCGAATCTATGGCCTCCAGGGCTTGGTCGGAATAATAATAAAATTTCTCCGTATTACCGATGTTAACCCGGGAAGCGTTATCCAAAACCTGGGCCAGTTGCAGCTGCATTAAATTGTCCTTGGGATTATACTTTACGTTAGCTTTCGCCAACTCCACTCCATAATCCATAATTTCCCTGGCCGCCTGTTGCTCGTCCGAGCTTACCGCTATGGAGCCCAGGGTCTTAACCAGGCTGGCGCGGCTGTCCCGATCTAAAATCGTCTTATGGCTCAAAGCTTTTTTATAGGCTTCCACGGCGCCGACCACATCGCTTCTGGCCAGGGCCTTTTGGCCTTCTATCGTCCCCATAAGCATCTTAACCGGTTTCAAGTTAAATTGGTAAACTGCAAAAATTGTTATAAGGCCGAAAATAAACAAAGAATAAATTTCCCTGTTGTCCAGCTCCTTGTCTTTTTCTTTTGAAACAGGCGCTTCCTCTTCGGCAGTTCCTCCCCGGGAAAGCCAACAAATATAACCAAGCAGCACCATCAAGGCGATATAAGTTACCAAGGCGTCAAACACCACCAGATTTTGGATAAGATAAGCGGTTATCAAGCCGATAAGCAAAATAAAATCCGCCAGACTTATTTCTCTCCGCTTAAAGCCGCGGATAAGATAAATAAGGGCGGCGACAAAAATTGACAGGTAGGAAAGAAGGCCCAAGAGACCGGAGGTGGAGACAATATCAATCAGGTTGCTATGCGCCTGGTCAAAATAAGTTTCGCTGCGGGTATAATTGTAAAAAGTCGGGTCAAAATATTTGTCAAAAATAATGGCATAATTGCCGTGGCCGACGCCGAGAATGGGGTGGTTTGAAAAATCTTTGGCCGCCGCTCTCCAGGAAATAAACCGCGTCTGCATGGTGGAACTGGACAAAGAAATATTTGTCAATCTGGCCAAAAAAGAATTATTTTTGACAAAAGGCCGGTCAGCCCCCAAAAACAAAGCCGCCGACAAAACTACCAAGGCGAGAAGGCAGGCCAAGCCGTATTTTTTTATTTTTTTATTGCCTCCCAGAATCGCTAAGAGCAACGCCATCAGCATGAGACTTGCCCCAAAACCGAGATAAGCTCCCCGCGTGCCGGAAAAAATCAAGGCCAAAAGAAAAATAAAAGCCGCGGCGATATATCCCGATCGCCACAATTTATTTTTGGTTTTAAAAAACAGGAGGGAAACAAAAAAGAAATTAAAAATGGCGAAAGCGCCGACATAAGCGGCATTGCCGATTGTGGCGATGATTCTACCCGGCCCCCAAGGGCTCTCTATAATTTCCAGCCTCTGGCCGATGCCGTGCAAACTCACCAAAACTCCCGCGCCCAGAAAAAACAAAAATAAATTTTCCCAATCCTCCCGGGCGCGCATAACGGTCATAATAATAAAATAAAGGATAAGAAAATGAAAAAGATGGAAAAAGCCGAGCATTCTTTCCGTATCGCCCCAGAAGCTTAAATTAAAATCCACGCTCACGAAACAGGACAAAAGGATGGCGGCCAAAAAGGCGATAAGCCCGAGAGAAATCCAAGACCTCTTTGCTCCGCCCCAGGCCTTGCCAAATGGCCGCCAACCGGGATATTTCACGATAAAAGCCAGCCAAAAAATAAATAAAAATTCCATCAAAACATTAAAATATATTTGCTTGGTGGTAATGTAAGGAAAATAAAAATTCCGATAGGTCAGAAGCACAGATAAAAAAGAAAGATAAACTCCCCATCTTAAAATTTTTAAATAAACTTTTTGGCTCATAAAATTTTTAATTTATTTAGAAATAATTAATAATCTTACGGAAATTCCCGCCAATTACGGGGAATTGAAATTGCTGTTTGATATTCCCAGCCCCAGATTTCTCATGACATTAAAGGCGTCGGCGGGCTTGTCCGCCAAAGCTCCCAAGCAATCTACAAAGAGCTGAAATTGCTGTTTGATATTCCCAGCCCCAGATTTCTCATGACATCAAAGGCGTCGGCGGGCTTGTCCGCCAAAGCTCCCAGGCAACCTACAAAGAGCTGAAATTACTGTTTGATATTCCCAGCCCCAGATTTCTCATGACATCAAAGGCGTCGGCGGGACGGCCGAGAAAATAGCGTTTTTTGTCAGCCGGATTGACATACCAGGCTTCGCCGTTTCTCTCCACCTGTAAAAAAATCTTTCCGGCTTGGGCCACGGAAAAATTATTATCAAAATTCATTTTCCCCTCGCCTGTCGGATTGAAGCCGGCAACAACTTCCTCTTTGTCTCCATAGCCGTCGCCGTCGCTGTCTTTCTTGTTTTTGTCCGTGCCGATAGCGTCTTCAAAAATATCCGGCAAACCGTCGCCGTCCGAATCAACCCCGGACAAATTGCCCAAACCAATGGGAATTTTTTCCAAGTTGGCATTGCTGATGCCGATTCCCTGCTCCCGCATCACGGAAAAAGCGTCGTCGGGGCGGCCGAGATAATACATTTGCTGGCGGCTGGGGCTTATATAATAAGCTTCGC
>JAQTRU010000021.1 GCA_028711655.1 Patescibacteria group bacterium | reverse complement strand
AAAAATAAAAATAAGTTTATGGACTTAGTCGCCACGGAGGCGACTAAGTCCCTAGATCAGCCGAAGTTGATAGAGATAATAGCTTATTGCTTGAATCCAAACCATTATCATTTATTAGTGAGGCAGTTAAGAGATAACGGTATATCAGCCTTTATGAAAAGAATTGCCGGGGGATATGCTTCATATTTTAATTATAGATATAAAAGATCTGGTTCTCTTTGGGAAGGTGAATTCAAAGCCATCCACGTTAAATCCGACTCTTATTTTCTCTGGCTTTCCGGATATATCAACGGCAATGCGGAAATCCATAGAATTGCTAAAGCCGAGGACTGGATTTGGGCAAGCTACTTAGATTATATGGGGAAGAGGGGAGGAACGCTTTGCCATAAAGAAATAATTTTGTCGCAATTTAGGGATGTTAATGAGTATAAAGATTTGGTAAATGTTATAATAAAAGAGTCAAGGCAGGGGAAGAAGGAATTGAAAAAATATTTTTTAGAATAAGTTTATGGACTTAGTCGCCTCCGTGGCGACTAAGTCCCTAGATTTCAGAATTTTATTTTTAATTAAATTATATGAAAAACATTTTTAAAAAAACTTTAAAATTTATTTCTTCCCGCCTTATTTATTTAGTTATCGGCATATTTTTAGCGGTTGGCGCGACTTATGTTTACGCCACCTGGGATCAGGCCAGAACTGGAGGATCGGGTCAGCTGGCAGAATCTAATTGGAACGAATTGGTTAATATGTTGGAAAGCGAATTTACCAGCTTAACTCCGGCTCAACCCAATTATAACGCTTGTTTTGTAAAAAGCGCAGGAGATCACATCAATAATAATTGCGCCTCTTATCCTTCTTGCCCTGCTGGCTGGACCAGTGTTGATTCCTGGTGTGTATGGGAGCCGTATGACAGTGCAAATTATTCTATTGCCTACAGGGCTTGTTGTTTATTGAGATAAGTTTTGAGGCGGTCTATTGCGCTTGTTTTTGGGGTAATTATAAAAATATTTAATAATATTATGAGAGACTATTTAAAATTAAAAACCTGGCTGATACTGGTAGTTATGCTAATAATCGGCATTGGTTCGGCGATTTTAATCACTTATTTTGAATTTAAAGACAAAGAAGGGGTCGCCCGGGCCGAAGGCGGCAATAATGTTGCCGGTTATGCCTGGAGCGAAAATATCGGCTGGATCAGCTTTAATTGTTCTAATAACAATTCCTGCTTGACGGTTGATTACGGCGTTAACATAGATCCCATTACGGGGAATTTTTCCGGCCATGCCTGGAGCGAAAATATCGGCTGGATCAGCTTTAACAGAGGCGATACGGGCATTCCTCCGGCCGAGCCGTATGCGGGCGCGGGAGAAACCACCATAGCTAATTATGATAGCGCCACCGGAAAAATAACCGGCTGGGCCAAGATCTTGGTTTTAGGCGACGACGGCTGGATAAATTTCAATGTTTCGGACGAAGGGGAAATGCCATTGGAGTTTCCGTTGAATTTCCCCGTAGATTTTGAGGAAATCAGTTTCGGAGTTTTCCTAAATTCAGAGACAGGCGATTTTAGCGGCTGGGCCTGGAATGGCGGAGAAGAAGATGGCGCCGGCATTGGCTGGATTAGTTTCAATTGCGCCGACGCCGGGGCCGGCGGCTGCAGCGGGCATAGCTATAAAGTTTATTCCTCATTGAACGCGCCGCCGCAAGCTCAAAATCCAACTGCTCCGAACTGGACTTACGCGCAGGCTTGTTCTCTTTACGCCAGGCAGGCATTCCTGCGCTGGGAATTCAGCGATCCTGACGAAGGAGCTTCCCAGGGCGCTTATCAGATAATAATTGATGATGACAGCGATCCCGGCGACCCGCTTGTTGACACAGGAAAGATAAGCGAGGGCGCCAGCCAATATTCAGCCGGTCCCGACATATTGGATTATGACCAGACGTATTATTGGTGGGTAAAGGTTTGGGACAATACGGATATATCTTCCAGCCTTGTTGCCGGTCCTCCTTTTACCACCTATAAGCATGAGTTGCCGGATGTTGATTTCGCCTGGTCTCCGGCAAATCCGAGTGAAAACGAGGAAATAAAATTTTCTCACAGTTCGGTAGTTTACGGAGGTTCCACGATATCCAGCCTGCTGTGGATAGCTCCCGACAGTTCAATTGACGACCCCGCCACCTCCACTCCGACCATCATCTTTTCTTCTCCGGGAAGCCACCCCGTAACTCTTAGGGTAACTGACAGCGACGGCTATTATTGCAGCAAAACCGAGACAATTGATGTTAGCGTCGGCTTGCCGTCATGGAAAGAGGTGCAACCCCGTTAAATCTATCAGCCTAACCGGACAGGGCCGAGAAGCAAGCAAATAAAAAGAGATTAAAAAATTAGCGTGGCTCTTCCACGCTAATTTGGAATAAACCCGCCGTTTTTTTAACGGGCCGTTCGAATCCAAGGTTTTCCCGGTCTCTTCAAGGCTATATTTAGGCAGGAAGGCTTTTGGGCAGAAGACGCGCATAAAACCGCAAAATTTATATTTATGAAAAGGAATTTAAAAAACAAAACCCGCCCCTTTTTAAAAAGGAGGGGCTTCACTTTGATTGAATTAGTGGTGAGCATTGCCATAATTGCTTCAATAACCGGAGTTTTTTTGGCTAATTATCATTCGGCCAACAAGAAATCAGAGTTGACTATGGCGGCGCAGAAATTGGTAAGCGATATAAGGTTGGCGCAGAATTATAGCTTGGGGTCAAAAGAGTATGGCGGAAGCATGCCAAGCGGCGGCTGGGGGGTGCATTTCAACAAAACTTCTTCCCCCGGAAGTTATAGAATTTTTGCCGACGGCAACGGGAACATGAAATATGACACGGGCGAAGACGACAAGGATAAGGGGGGCCAGATTGTCAATCTCCCGAGCGGAATCAGAATAGAGGAGATAAACACGGGCGCTTCAATAAATCTGGTTGATATCACTTTTCTTCCCCCTGATCCGGTTACCAATATTTGGGACGGGGCTAATAATTATAATATGGCGCAGATAAAACTGCAGGGCGAGGATGAGAGTTTGACAAAGACCGTTTTGGTTAATTTTTTCGGGCTGGTAGAAGTGGTTGATTAAAAAAATAATCCAAATATGCAAATGGCATTTAAATCGGCAAATAAAAACAATTCCGGATTCAGTATCCTGGAAATAGCGGTGGTTATTTTTGTTATCGCGATGGGATTGGTCGGGGTGCTGGCTTTGATTACCCAAAACATCCAGGTGGAGCATATCAACAAAAACAATTTAATCGCTTCGCAATTAGCCCAGGAGGGATTGGAGCTCGCAAGGAATATCAGGGACAATAATTGGCTGGCCGGAGAAAGTTGGGGCAACGGCCTTGCCCCGGGCTCTTATATTGTTGATTATACGGGTAATATCAGCAGCGTTTCCGGCGTAAGCGAGGCAAAATTGCAAAGAAGGGATGATGTCGGAGAAGAAGGATATTATTGGCACCAGCTGGGCGATCCCAATTCTTTGTTTAGCCGTTTGGTTACCATAACCCAATCTTCCCCGGAATCGTTGAATGTTTCCTGCTTAATCCAGTGGCAAGACAGGGGGCAAACTTATGATTACGTGGCCGATACGGTTTTGTATGACTGGCGGTAGAAGGCATAGCGTAAATTTTAAATAACAAATTTTAAATTTTAAATGACGTGATTTTTAAAAATTATTCAGATAATTGATAAGGGGAAATAGCCAATTTAAATTTAGTCATTTAAAATTCAATTAAAATTTTAAATTTAAAACTTAAAATTAAGATAAGATTATATTCCTGTCATCCCGGAAAGTAGAGCATAATTATATTAGTATGTTAAAAAGTATTTTAAAAAACAACAAGGGCGTGACCCTGCTGGAGGTTACAGTGGCCGTGGCCATATTTTCCGTTGTGATGCTTTCCGCCACGGAGATTTTCAGGATGGTGATTGAAAGCCAGCGCAATGCCATCGCTTCCCAAAATATCCAGGAAAATATAAGATACGCTTTTGAGGCCATGGGGAAAGAGATCAGGACCGCGACGATAAGCAATTATGACTGCGAGTCTTTGTTCAGCCCGCCGGCGACGGCAATAAACAAGGTTTACAATACCACCGTTAACAGCGGGGGGGATATTTTGTATTTTAAAAACAAAGACGGAATCTGCACGGCCTATTATCTGGAAGGGGAGGTTTTAAAGGTAATCAGAGGAGAAAACACGGCTTCCATAACCCCCGCCAAGCTTAGTGTAAGCAACCTGGAGTTTAAAGTGGTTGATGATTTAATCGGCGATTTTCACAGCCGGCAGCCAAGAGTGACCATGAAAGTTGATATTACCGCGGTCGGCAAGGAGATGCACAAGCAAACCATGGAAATGCAAACAACCATTTCCTCCAGATATTATGAATAATAAATATAAAAATAAAATAACAAAATAATATAAAAATCAGTGGGGAGGATAGATTTTTCTAATTATGCCAATAAGAATGATGAAATATAAAATAAAAAATAATGATGGCACGGCGCTTCTTTTGACCCTGCTGATTTTAACCAGTATTTTGGTGGTGGCTTTGGGAGCGGCCAATTTGATTATCCCGGGGATAAGGATGAGCCGGACGCAGGAGCAGTCAACCAAGGCCTTTTTTGCGGCTGAAGGCGGAGCGGAAAGGGCGCTCTGGGAGTTGAGGAAGAATTTTTATGAAGCTCCGGAAATTGACACGGAAAATGTTTTTTCCGGCAGTTTAACAAACAATAGCGTTTATCAGGTTGATTATTCTTCGGTTGATTTTTCCGCCACTTTTACTTCAACCGGACGTTATCAGCAGACAAGAAGGAGCGTGGCTGTCAATTTTACGGTTTCCGAAGAATATGGGGAATGCGTTCCCGATTGCACGGGAAAATTGTGCGGCGACAATGACGGTTGCGGCGGTTTCTGCCCCTCCACTTGTTTTTCCCTGCCCGGTTGCAGGCAGATTGCCCCGGCTAACACCCAGGTTTCTTCCGGTTCTTGCTGCGATGGAGTCTGCTATGCCTGCGAAGAAGATTATTTTTGGGACGGGGCAGCTTGCGTCCCCGTATCTTTTGACGCCGCCACCCTGAACGGCGCAAGCTTGTTTGACATTAAAGATTATATAGATTCCAGATTTTAATCTATTGCAAATACGCATTCGGTTTCTTTAATATTTTAACATTTTCATCTGGCTTTGCGGATTTCTCAGGGGATCAAGGGAGCAATGCTATAAATTTTAGCCTTAGCGGAACTTTAAATTGCGCAAGTTATATTTAGAATAATTATTTATCATTATTAATTTTAAAAATATGGGATTAATTAACAGGGAGATAGAGACAAAAAAAGGAATTTTGATTATTATTGCCGCTTTTTTAATAATATTGGGCGGGATTTTATTTACTAATATTGATTTGCTTTTAGGCGCCCCTTCGGGCGATGCCGACACTTTGAGCGGCTGGTGCTGGGATTGTTTGGAATATACTTATCCCGACCCGGGGGATCCTTTTTATGGGGACATAAAAGAGTATGTTGACTCCAAAAGCGTCCCTTGTACTCCCAATAATAGCGGGGAATGTTATATAAGCCAGGTTTACAAAAGCGATCTGGATACTGATTTAACCGCCGGCAACATCAAAACCGGCATCAATATTTTCGGTGTGGACGGCAGTTATTCCGGGCCGGTTTATAGTGATTGTCTGGCTGACAATTCCGGCAACTGTTACATATCGCAAGCGACCAAGAGCGCCCTGGATGCCGATTTGGCAAGCGGAAATATAAAAAGCGGAGTTAATATTTTTGGAGTAGCCGGTAGTTATGTTGGTAAAAATAAAGTTCGTTGTCGGGGCAAACAGGGCTCAAATTATACAACTTGGTGTACTTTAGGTACGGATTGTTATGATCAAGTTGTTCCAACTTATGGTTATAATGGTTATTTATACATACAGACTCTTTCCTCCGATTCAAGATATGTCAGATGTTGGAATACTTATAATGAGGGGGCTGATCTTTCCTGCCAGTGCGAAGCATTTGAATAATTTTATTTAAAAAAGAAATCGATTGCCTTTAAATAAATATGGACAAAAAAATAAAAAAGGAAATTGTTTAGGTTAATATTAAATAAATCTTCATTTAGAAAAATGAATAAAGTTGATATAAAAAAACGAATAGCCAAACTAAAAAAAGAGATTGACCATCATCGCTATCTTTATCATGTTTTGGACAAAATTGAAATAAGCGATGCGGCTTTAGACAGTTTAAAAAATGAGTTAGCTAAATTGGAGCGGGAAAATCCGGAATTCATTACGGCTGATTCACCCACGCAAAGAGTGGGCGGCAAGCCCTTGGATAAATTCGTTAAAGTGGTTCATTCCCGGCCCATGATGTCTTTATTTGATTCTTTTAGCGAGGAAGATATGAAAGATTGGGAGGAGAGAATAGAAAAACTAATCCCCCCAGCCCCCCTTTCGAAAGGGGGAAACAATTTAACCCCCCTACACCCCCCGCCTGCCGGCAGGCGGGCCCTTTCAAAAGGGGGCAAGTTTGATTATTATTGCGAGCTTAAATTAGACGGCTTAGCCGTTACTTTAAAATATAAAAAAGGAGTTTTTATTCAGGGGGCGACTCGCGGGGACGGCAAGGTTGGCGAAGACGTAACCCAGAATTTAAAAACCATTGAAAGCATACCTTTGCGATTGAGAGAGCCGCAGGAAAGTGAATTAAAAAAAATAGGGCTGGAGGCCGGGCAAATAAAGCGGGTTTTAGCGGCTTTGGAAAAAGGGGAAATAGAAGTGCGGGGAGAGGCGGTAATGACCAGGCAAGTCTTTAACGAGCTTAATGAAAAGTATAAAAAAGAAAGCAAGCCTCAACTGGCTAATCCGCGCAACGGAGCCGCCGGATCAATCAGGCAGCTTAATCCCAAACTTTCAGCGGAAAGAAAATTAAGCTTTTATGTTTATTCCTTGGCGACCGATTTTGGCTTAGCCAGCCATGAGCAGGAACATAAATTGGCGGAAGTTTTTGGTTTTAAAGTGTTGAAAGAAAATAAATATTGCCGGGATTTATCCGAAGTTTTTAAATTTCACGATTATTGGGAAAAAAATCGGGAGAAGATGCCATTTGAATGCGACGGCGTGGTCGTGGTGGTAAATGATTTAAAATTATGGCCGGTTCTTGGGTTTGTGGGCAAGGGGCCGCGCTATATGATGGCCTACAAATTTGCCGCTTTGCAGGCAACGACAAAAATTAAAGAGGTTGTCTGGCAGGTGGGCCGGACCGGAACTTTAACCCCGACTGCGTTAATGGAGCCGGCGCGGGTCGGCGGGGTTACAATTACCCATGCCACTTTGCATAATATGGACGAGATAAAGCGTTTGGGAGTGAAAATCGGCGATACGGTTATTATCCAGCGGGCCGGAGACGTTATCCCGAAAGTGGTAAAAGTTTTACCTAATTTGCGCTCGGGAGGAGAAAAGGAAATTAAAGCGCCAAAAATTTGTCCAATGTGCGAGAGCGAGGTGGTAAAAGCGCCGGGCGAAGTGGCTTACCGTTGTCCTAATAAAAATTGCTATGCTGTTAATCTTCGGCGTTTAACTCATTGGTCTTCCAAGAATGCGGTTGATATTCCCGGCTTAGGCCCGAAAATTATTGAGCAATTAATGAAAGAGGGATTGGTTAGAGATATAAGTGATTTTTATAATTTAACAGTTGGTGATTTAGAGCCTTTAGAAAGATTTGCGGAAAAGTCAGCGGATAATTTAATAAGGGCTATTAATGATAAGAAAAATATAGATTTACCCCGCTTTATTTATGGTTTAGGCATAAGACATGTAGGCGAAGAATCGGCGATTGAACTGGCGAAAAGATTTGGCAGTTTAGAAAAAATGAAAAAAGCTAGTTTAGAAAAAACTGAGGGGATCTATGATTTTGGCCATATTATGGCTAAGAGTGTTTATGATTGGTTTAATAATAAGCATAATTTAGAATTGCTGGAAAAATTAGAAAAAAGCGGCGTGAAAGCTAAAACTTTAGCTGGCGGAGGCAGAAAGCAAATTTTAGCAGATAAAACCTTTGTTTTAACCGGGACCTTAGATAGTTTGACAAGGGAACAGGCAAAAGTTAAGATAAGGGAGTTGGGAGGGGATGTGTCTTCATCAGTCAGCAAGAAAACTGATTATGTGGTGGCCGGAGCAGAGCCGGGGAGCAAATATGAAAAAGGCAAAAAATTAGGAGTGAAGATTGTTGATGAAGAGGAGTTTTTAAAAATGATTTAATTACAAATTCACAAATCTGATCATCACCGCCTTGGGCGGGATCCCGCCCACATAAAATAATAAGGTGGCGGGACCAATAACACAAATTCGTAATTAATATGAATCAAGAGGAGGATAGCGAAGTACTTTATAAGGATTTAAGCTATAAAATAGTAGGAATATTATATGAAGTTTATAATGAATTAGGTTGTGGTTATCCGGAGAAAATCTATGAAAACGCTATAGCTAAAAGTTTGCTTGAGAATGGAATTAACTATAAAAGGCAAGCGCCTTATCGGATAATGTTTTATGGAGAAACTATCGGCAGGAACTATATTGATTTTATTATTGAGGATATAATAGTATTGGAAATCAAAAGAGGAGATTATTTCTCGAGAAAAAATATTGAGCAAATAAAAAAGTATTTAGCCGTAACGGGAATGAAGCTAGCTATTTTAGCCCACTTTACCTCTAATGGCGTTAAGATTTTTAGAGCCTTTAATCCTAATAATAAATATTTGTGAATTTGTGTTTGATTTGTAATTTGTAATTGATATGAAGTTAAAAAGAGAAGAAATAAAATATATTGCGGATTTAGCTAGGTTAGAATTAACGGATGAGGAATTAAAAAAATACGGCAGCCAGCTGTCGGCTGTTTTAAATTACTTTGAACAGTTAAAAGAAGTTGACACGATTGATATTGAGCCGACGGCCCAGGTTACCGGCTTGGAAAACGCTTTGCGCGAAGATGTTAAAGAAGATTGGAATAAAATTGAAGCTGGAGAAGCGCTTAGGCAGGCGCCGGAATTGGAGAATGAGCAGATTAAGGTGAAGAGAGTGCTTGGATAGTTACAAATTACAAATTCATTACAAATGTTACAAATACGGAAGTTAAAAAATATTTTAAAATTAGTTATTTGTAAAATTTGTAAAAGATTTGTAATTTATAATCTAGAAAGTTTGAAATTAAAAATTATGAAGTTGAATGAGCTTACAATAAAACAAGCCAGTGAAAAACTAGCCAAGGGCGAAATAACTTCAGTTGAACTAACTAAGGCTTGTTTAGCGCGCATTAAGGAAGTTGATAAAAAAATTAAAGCTTGTTTAACGGTTTGCGAGCAAGAAGCAATGGACGAAGCTAAGCAAGCTGATAAACGGCGGAGCAAAGGCGAAAAGGGGAAATTACTGGGCATACCTTATATAGCCAAAGACAATATTCTAACCAAGGGCATAAAGACCACGGCGGCTTCCAAGATTTTGGAAAATTATGTTGCGCCCTTTGACGCCACCATAATTAAAAAATTGAAAGTTGCGGGAGCGGTATTACTGGCCAAATCCAATATGGACGAATTCGCTCACGGCGCGTCTACAGAAAATTCCGCTTTTGGCCCGACTCATAATCCTTGGGACTTAACCCGCGTTCCGGGCGGATCTTCCGGCGGTTCCGCCGCGGCTGTGGCGGCTGATATGTGCCTTTTTGCTTTAGGCACCGATACGGGCGGGTCAATCAGGTGCCCGGCAAGTTTTTGCGGCGTGGTCGGGATGAAACCGACTTATGGCCGGGCTTCCCGCTTCGGTCTCGTAGCCATGACTTCTTCAACCGACGTGCCCGGACCCATAACTAAAAATGTAGAAGACGCTTCGCTAGTTTTGGAAGTAATTGCCGGCCATGACAGAAAAGACGCCACTACTCCAGATGTGGAAGTTCCGGCCTACGAAAAATCCCTGGGTAAAACTTTGAAAGGCTTAAAAATCGGTCAGCCGGAAGAATATTTTGGAGAGGGCGTGGAAAAGGGAGCAAAGGAGGCGATTGAGAAAGTTATTGCCAAACTAAAAGAATTGGGAGCTGAGATTATCCCTATAAAATTGCCTTATGCCAAATACGGCATTCCGGTTTATTATATAATTACTCCTTCGGAAATCAGTTCCAACTTGGCTCGTTTTGACGGCGTCAGATATGGCTTTTCAGATGAACAAGCAAAAGATTTAAAAGAAGTTTATACCAAAAGCCGAGGAAAAGGTTTTGGCCCGGAAGCCAAGCGTCGGATAATGCTCGGCGCTTATGTTTTATCAGCCGGCTACTACGACGCTTATTATTTGCAGGCGCAGAAGGTGAGGACAAAAATAAAAAAAGAGTTGGATTTTGAACTGGAAAAATTAGATGCGATTATTACCCCGACCCAGCCAAGCCCGGCCTTTAAGTTGGGCGAACAGTCAGATGATCCCTTGAAAATGTATTTGGAAGATGTTTTTGTCACCGGCGCTTCTTTGGCTGGTTTGCCGGCCATATCTATTCCTTGCGGTTTTTCTTCCGGTCTGCCGATCGGTATGCAGTTAATTGGAAAAAGATTTGACGAAGAAATGCTGTTTAGAATTAGCAGCGCTTATGAGAAAGCAACGGAATGGCTGAAAAAGAAGCCGGGGGTATAGATAAATGGAGAGGTCGCCTAGTGGCCGATGGCGCACGCTTGGAAAGCGTGTAAACCGAAAGGTTTCGAGGGTTCGAATCCCTCTCTCTCCGCCAAGAGTTTCGTAGCGAAGCAGAGATTCCGAATTTATTTCGGGGCGAACCTCTGTCCTTCCGCCAATTAAAATAGAGTTTGATTTGCGTGTGAGCGAGCCATTCCGTCCGCCGCAGGCTTGGTCATATCCGTAAATTGCGAAAGCATAGAGGGCTTGCGGGACAATTTTTATTATTATTAAATTTAATTTTATGGATCGCGCGACTATTTCTTCTAAAAATCAGGCGTTATTAATTTTAATTTCCGCGCTAGTTACGGCTGTCGTTGTCGGTATGGGCGTTTTTTATTTTGTAAACCGATCCAAACTCCAGGAGATAAAGTTATTGCGGGAAAAAATCAATAACCTTGAAAGCGCCCAAGCGACCATACTTGAGGCTAACCAAAATCCAAATTTTAACATTATGGGTAATTCTGACGCCGGTTTGGTGTTTTTGGCGGTAAAAGCGCCGCCCGTTAATTCAGAGAAACTAACGGATGAATATTTTATTATTTCATTTAATCCCGAGAGCGGGGAGCAGAAAGATTTGGCTTTGATAAAGAATAATTTTTTTAACAAGCCGTTCGGCTTTTCTGAAAATAAAATATTTTTTCTAACCCCGGCGGGCGAAGCGGGGAGCCTGGATACAAAATCCGGCAAGCAGAGCGTAGTGGAAATTTCCGGCATTATCCCGAATAATAAATTTAATTTTAACGAAAACACCATTTTTGATTTTATAGTTTCTGACAATAAGATTTTTTATCTTAAAGGATATTGTTCAGAAGCCAAATATTGCGCTCTAGGCAGGTATGACATATCGGCGGGAAGCAATCAAATTATTGTTGATGATTTGCATAAACAAGTTGAAGCTACGGGTTTGAGCAGAACAGGGTTAGTTGCTTATGATTCGGGAAAAAATATCCTTAAAATTCTTGAAATTGGAGGAGGCGCCCGCGCCGCTAGCGCTTCTTTGTATGAATTAGATTTGGAAACCGGAGCGCTAGCCAAAACCGACTCGGCGAATTTTGCCTATTGCGGAGAGGAGGGGTGCGCCCCGGAACAAGAATCAGAGAATGAAAAGTTTAACGATGAAAAAATATTTGGCAAACCGCAAAGAGTTTGCAATGGCGTGGAAATTGACGATTCTTTTCGGGGGACTGTTTCGGTGGCAGGCGATTCCGAAAGAATTTTTAACGATGCTTATTTTGTCGGTTGCGTAACACAATAAGGATTTTTTCCAAAGAAAAATTTCATTTATGAAATTGCTTATTTTAACGCAAAAAGTAGATATTGATGACGATATTTTAGGTTTTTTTCATGATTGGATTAAGGAATTTGCTAAGCACTATGAGAAAGTGACGGTGGTTTGTTTGCAACGGGGCCGATATGAATTTCCTAAAAACGTAAGAGTATTGTCTTTAGGTAAAGACGAATTTTTACGTTTAGGCAGATATTCCGCCCTTATCCGTAAATTAGTGGCTGTCCTTAGATTTTATAACTATATAATCCGGGAAAGAAAAAATTACAACAAGGTATTTGTTCATATGAATCCGGAATATGTTGTCTTGGGTGGAGTATTATGGAAATGTTTGGGAAAGAAAGTTGGATTATGGTATGCTCATGGCCACGTTCCTTTTAGTTTAAAAATTGCTGAAAAATTAGTTAATATTATATTTACTTCCACTAAAAGCGGTTTTAGAATAAAAAGCGATAAAGTCAAAGTTGTCGGTCAAGGAATTAATATAAATACATTTAAGCCGGGAGCAGAGAAAAAACGTAATGATATTTTTAAAATTATAACTATTGGCAGAATTTCTCCGGTTAAGGATTATGAAACTCTGATTAAAGCCATCGAAATTTTGTTCGGAGAGGGAATTAAATTAAAAGTAGATATTATCGGCGGGGTTGGGAAGCCGGAACAGAAAAAATATCTAGAGAATTTAAAGAAAATGATGACGGCAAAAAAATTGGAAGAAACCATAACTTTTATCGGTGCTATTCCCAATAAAAATGTCGTCCGGCATTTGCAATTAGCTAATTTATTTGTCAATATGAGTTATACAGGCAGTCTTGATAAAGCCATCCTGGAAGCCATGGCTTGCGGTTTACCGGTTTTAACATGCAATGAAGCTTTAGTTGAAGTTTTAGGAGAATATAGAAAAACCTTGATGTACGATAAGGGCGATTATAAGCGCTTAACGGAAATGATAAAATTATTTATTGAGATGGAGGCAGAAAAAAAAGAGAAAATAGTTAAAGATTTGCGCGGCCTGGTCGTAGAGAAACATAGCCTTGAAGGTTTAATTAAAAAAATATTAGATAAATTTAATTAAAAATATTATGGAAACAGATAATATATACTTGTCAATAATTGTACCTGCTTTTAATGAAGCGGACGCAATTACTGATTTATACCAGGAAATTATGGCAACCGGACGGCAATTAGGCAGGCCCTTTGAAATCATTTTTATTAATGACGGCTCAACCGATAAGACTTTGGAAAATTTAAAAAAATTGTCTCCGATAAAAATAATTAATTTTAGAAAAAATTCAGGCCAGACCGCCGCTTTGGACGCTGGTTTTAAGGCCTCTCAAGGGCAATACATTGCCGCTTTGGACGGTGATGGCCAAAATAACCCTAAAGATATTTTAAAATTATTAGTTAAGTTGAAAGAAAATAATTTAGACGTAGTATCGGGCTGGCGCCGGCATCGGCAAGATCCTTTTTTAAAGAAATTTTTTTCCAGATGCGCGGCAATGGTGAGGAAAATTCTTATTAATGACGGAATCCATGACAGCGGCTGCACTTTAAAAATTTATAAGAAAGAATGTTTTGAATATGTGGATTTAGTGGGAGAAATGCACCGTTTTATTCCGGCCTTGCTTAAAATCAAAGGCTATAAAATCGGCGAATTGGAAGTTGACCACCGCTCCCGCCAGACGGGTAAAACCAAATACAATTGGAAGAGGGGGATAAAAGGAAATCTTGACATGATTTCAATTTGGTTTTGGAAAAAATATGCCAGCCGCCCCCTCCATTTATTCGGCAGTTTTGGCTTAGCTTTAATTTTAATTTCTATTATCGCTGGTCTTTGGGCTATTTATGGCAAAGTTTTCCACGCTCAAGATTTATCAGATACAGCTTTAACAGAATTAGCTATGTTCGGATTTTTAATTGGCGTCCAATTTTTCGTTTTTGGCCTGTTGGCCGATATGTTGTCCAAGAATTATTTTGCCGCGACCAAGGACAGAGTTTATGATATTAAAGAGATAATTGAAAATAAATAATTTTCGATAATATTTTTTTATGTCGATTGACCTAAATAATTTATCAGATAAGAAATTGGAAGAATTAAAGTTACATGATGAAGTAATTGCTAAAAAGTATGATAAAATCAGAGAACAAAATAAATTTTCTCAATATTATCAAAATTATTGGTTAAATAAAATTTTGAATAATATAGAAAAAAGACCGCAAGAAGTGCTTGATTATTGTTGTGGCACAGCTAGTCTATTTCCCGCGTTAAATAATCTTTTTCCTCAGGTAGAATATGTTGGTATTGATATT
The DNA here is from genome assembly GCA_028711655.1 of Patescibacteria group bacterium. Lineage (NCBI taxonomy): Bacteria > Patescibacteria group bacterium. The sequence goes on along the minus strand of JAQTRU010000021.1, from coordinate 3,065 downwards.
TCTCAAGAAATGATAAATGTGGGTAGACATAATTATGGTAACAATAAAAATTTTATTTTATATCAACAAGATGCGGAAAATTTAGATTTAGAAAATAATTTTGAAATAGTTATTGCCCGCGGAGCCTTCCACCATCTGCCTGATCCATTTCGCGGTGTTGAACAGATACATAAGGTTTTAAAATCCGATGGTTTATTAATAGTTTCTGAACCCGTGAGCACGGTTTTGCATAAGTTAATAAGAAAAATAGTATACCGGATAACTAGCCATTTTAGCACTAGCCATAAATCTTTTTATTATAGCGAACTTGATAATTTATTTAATAAAAATGGATTTGAAATTATAAGAGTAGAGAGATTTGGTTTTTTTGCTTTCCCCTTTGGTTTTCCTGATATTTTTCCTTTCGTAAAATATTTTCCTTATTTTATTTTAAAACCGCTTATAAAAATAGATGAGTTATTGTCCGGAATACCTCTGATAAAAAACTTAAGCTGGTCAATAATTATTGCCGCCCGCAAAATAAATTAACTTAATCAGTTCAGGGGAGTTCTTTTTAATTATTCCTGGCCATTCAAGGTATGGATTTTAAAAATTTTTCAAATGAATATTGGCGGAGCCGGAATCAGCCGTTGGTTTATAGGCACAGAACCGCCCTAGATCTTATTAAGGACGGAAAAGTTTTGGATTTGGGTTGTGGTGATGGTTTGTTTATAGAATTACTTCGGGGTAGGGAGATAGGGGCGAAGGGCGTTGATTTTTCTAGAACCGCTATTGAAAAATGTAAAAAAAAAGGATTGGAGGCTTATTTTATTAATAGTGATCAGGAGAGTCTGCCGATCGCGGACAACTCTTTTGATTATGTGACCATACTTGACGTTTTAGAACATTTGCCTTGTCCAGAAAAGCTGCTTTTCGAGGCTAAGCGAATATCTAAGAAATATCTGATAATAAGCGTGCCTAATTTTAGCTCTCTTCCGGCCCGAATCCAGATGATTAGGGGGCGAGTGCCGGAAAATAATAAAAAAAATAAAGGCCATACCTTCTGGTTTAATTATTCCGTTTTGGAAGGTCTTTTAAAAGATAATAATTTGAGTATAGTGGAGTTAAGAGTAAATACTTTTTGGAAAAACAAACCAATTATGGGTGAATTATTTGAGCGTTTGGCTTTATGGCGGCCTTCTTTGTTCGCCTTATCTTTTGTCATTAAGGTTAAAAAATAATCCATGAGAATGATTTATTTGGCTAATGCCAGATTTCCAACTGAAAAAGCCCATGGTCGGCAAATAATAAAAATGAATGAAGCTTTTGCGGAGGCGGGAGCGGAAGTAGAGCTTATTGTCCCCTGGAGATTTTCTAAAATTAAAGACAATCCCTTTTCGTTTTATGGGGTAAGAGAAAAATTTAAAATAAAAAAAATATTTTCTCTTGACTTGGTAAATTTCGGCAAAATTGGTTTTTGGGTTCAGATTATAAGTTTTTTAGCATCAGCTAAAATTTATTTAGCTTTTAAGAATTACGATATTTTATACACCAGGGAGCAGTTTGTCGGACTTTTTTTTAATAATTTTATTTTGGAATTGCATTCCTTGCCGGAAAATATTTCCCGCGTTCATAAAAAGATTTGGTCAAGGGCAAAGAAACTGATTGCTCTTACAAGTTTCATAAAAAATGGATTGGTTAAAAGCGGCATTCCAAATGATAGAATTTTAATAGCGCCTGACGGAGTGGATTTAAGGGAATTTGATATTAATGTAACCAAAAATCAAGCTAGGGAAAAATTCGGTTTGCCTTGCGAAAAAGTAATTTTGGGCTATACCGGAAGTTTTAAAACCATGGGGATGGATAAGGGAATTTCCGACATATTGAAAACTTTAAAAATTATTTTAAACAACAGCCAAGATGTGTTTTTTATAGCTGTTGGCGGGAACGGGGAAGATATTGGCTATTATAAGAAGATTGCTGAAAATTTAGGGGTGGAAAACAATATTTGTCTGATTCCCAGGGTTGGCGTAAAAGAATTGGCGGAATATCAAAAAGCTTGCGATGTTTTATTGATGCCTTTTCCTTATAGAAAGCACTATGCTTTTTATATGTCACCCATAAAGATGTTTGAATATATGGTTAGCCAACGCCCGATAATTACTTCTGATTTGCCGGCCGTCAGAGAAGTTTTAAACAAAAATAACGCTTTTTTTGTTAAACCGGACGATCCGGAAAGTTTGGCTAAGGGCATACAAGAAGTGTTGCAAAATAAGGCTTTAGCTGATAGAATTTTAAATAAAGCTTACAGAGATGCTAGGGGTTATACCTGGGAGGAGAGGGCTGTAAACATTATTAACTTTATAAATTATAAAAAAAATTATGGGTGAAATTAAATACAGTATAATCATCCCGATTTTTAATGAGGCGAAAGTCATTAAAAGGGTTATTTTTGATTTATTGGCTGATTTTAAAGACAATAAAATTGTTTGCCCTTATGAAATATTGGCCATAGATGATGGCTCCACGGACGGCACTCGTGACGTTTTAAATAGCATAAAATCAGGGGAGTTGAAAATTTTTTATAATCCTTATAACAAGGGTTATGGCTCCGCTTTGAAATTGGGGGCCGAGAGAGCGAGCGGCAGATATTTAATATTTTATGACGGCGATGGTCAGCATAACCCGGAAGATGTTAAGAGATTAATAGAGGCGAGGGACGGATATGACATGGTGGTTGGCGAGCGCCAAGGCTATCAGGGCCCATGGATAAGGCAGCCAGGCAAAAAAATATTAAGATGGCTGGCCAGTTACTTAGTTGATTTCAAAATACCGGATTTAAATTCCGGGTTAAGAATCGTAGACAAAGAAAAATTTAACAAATATGTTCATCTTTATCCAAACGGCTTTTCTCTCTCATCGACTGCAACCATGGCTTTTTTTAAAACGGGGTATAATGTCAAGTACATTCCCATCAAGGTCAATAAGAGGGTTGGAAAAAGCATGGTTTCTCCTCGCGATGCCCTAAAAACTTTTATTTTAATTACCAGAATAATAACTCTTTTTGCGCCTATGAGATTTTTTGT
>JAQTRU010000020.1 GCA_028711655.1 Patescibacteria group bacterium | reverse complement strand
CCGGGCAAGCTTTTCTTTCAAGCCGAAATATTTATAGCTCCAATAAACATTGCCCATAAGCAAAACGAGAATGGCAATAATAGCGATTAATTTTTGTTTGGACATATTATTTATTATTTAGAATTAAGAATTACGAATTATGGATTATAGATTTTGATTTCTTAATTAAATCATTAGTAATTTTACTAAATTTTAAATCTGTAAAAGATTTGATTTTATCTGATTCTTGATTTATAATTTTTAATTCTTGTTTCTCTCCCGCCTTCTGTCCCGATAAAAATTATAAAACAAAAGAATCGCCAAGCCGATAAGCAATACGGCTTTCCAGTCAAAAATTTTTAAGAAACCGTATTTTGTCTTCATTTCAATATTAAAATGCACATTCCTGCCTTCCTTTACCTCAAACCGCTCGCCTTGCCAAGGCAGGTAGCCCGGCGCTTTCGCCGCAAGATAATACTCGCCCGGCGGCACCAGGAACGAATAACGGCCGGTGATGTCGGTAGTCTGCGGATTCTGCTGCTGGTATTTGGATGACTGCCAAAGCTCAAAACCGCCCGTTTCCGGATTCAGCCAATAAATAGAAACCACGGTCTCGGGCAAGCGAGTTTCCTTGTCGCCGGTTTTTTCATAAACATATCCTTCCGGATCAACCACGGTGATGAGTTTTATTTCTTTTCGGCCCAGCTTCGGGTCCTTGTAGTCAACCTCGGTGATAATTTCGTAATTTCCCTGAACCAGCGGGGCCTGGATTTCAGCGGTATAGATTCCGTCCGCGTCCGGATCCGTATAATAAAATTCAGATAAAATCAATCTTGTCTCGCTGAATTCAAAATCTGAAATATTATTTTCGCCCGGAACGGCATAACCGCTTTCTCCGCCTGTTTGCGCCATAGCGGGCAAAGCGAATAAGCCGGAAACTATTTCTTGAAACTTGGAATTTAAAACTCTCTGACCCGAAGCTTCGGGTTTCAAGTTATAAGTTACAGGATTTAAGTTTTGAGATTTAAACGCGATATAGCCCTTTATGCTGTCAACCTCGCCTTCGGGTTTTATAAGCAAGCTCAAAGTGTGGCCGGAGATGACATTGATCTTGCTTTGCGTCTCTCCTTGACGGGAAATCGTCAATTCCATATTGAAATCAATGTAATCACCGGCGGCTCTGGCAAACACTATCCCCTCGGGAATTTTATCTTTGGCCGTATCCGGCAATTTAGGCAACGGTATGCCGCCTGACAAAACTATTTCGCCATCTGGACCTTCGCCGCCAACCAATCCAATAGCTTGTGTAAGGCCGGGTAAAATCAGTCTCACGCCTTCCAATTTCTCCAAGTCCGTAATCTTTCTTATCCCCAATTCTTTAAAAGTTTTTTCCAAGTCTGGAAATTTATTAATCAACAAACTCAATTCTCGGGGAAGGGGCATCAAGGCGAACCTATCTATGGACTCTTGCGGCAAAAGCGTCCACTCGCCCTTCAAAGACGGCGGCGCTTCTTGCGGCACCAGTTTTTCTATTTCCTCTTCCGCAATCTCTTTATCTGTTGGGATTGGCTTGAATAGATCAATTACCTTGTCAATAGTTTTTTTTACGCTTTCCACCGGCTTTTTAATTATCGGTTTTAGAGCGTCAATTGTTTTTTCTGCCCCCTCCTTAATGTCTTCTACGAAAGACGGCTCGGGTTGTTCGGCAGGAATTTCCGGTTCAGACGGTTCGGCAGGAATTTCTTCTGAAGTTTGACCAGAACTTGAGGGACTTAAAATATACATGGGAATGGGACCCGGATCGTCCGCTTCAAAATCATCATCAAGCGACACGCATCCCGGATCGTCCGGATAATCAATGCGGCCGTCTCCGTCGTCGTCAATCCCGTTATTGCATTGCGGACGGGCGCTTCTCGGCCGCCAATCGGTTTTTATTCCGTAATCAACGGTTGCGCAAGAATTGGTTGTAGCGCAATTAAAAACAACCCAACCGATATTCTCGCCCCAAGCGTAGCCGGAAAAATCGCCGGTTCTATTTATAGTGATACCGCCGTTTTCCGGATTAAAATTGATCCAGCCGATATTTTCCCCGTAGGCATAGCCGGATAAATTGCCTTCGCCGTCATTGGCGACTTTATAATCGGAAATATCGCATGAATTATCATTGGCGCAATTTAGGGAAATCCAGCCGACATTTTCGCCCCAAGCGTAGCCGGTTAAAACCATATCAAAAACATGGACATTGCCTTCGCTAGTCCCGAAATTCAGCCAGCCGGAGTTTTCCGTCCAGGCGTATTGGCGGACGCTGTCAATCACGCCGTCGGTGGAAGAAGCGAAAGCGCCAAGAGGAGAAAAGAAAAAGATGGGTAATAGCAATAAAACAAGAAAGGCGCCCTTGGATAAGTAGTCTAAAATTTTATTGGTATTAATGTAAATAAGCATGGTTTAAGCATTCCATTAAAATTTTGAGAAACAAAAAATCTCTCCAATATTATTGAAAAGATTAAAAAAATGAATAAATTTGGAAAAATTCAAAAACCGGGGAGCGTGAATTACTCTCTCTCTCTCTCTCTCTCTCGTAAAATCAAAATTGCTGTAAAAAATAGTTTTCCACATTTTTATCATATACCTATATTATAACAAAATATATAAAAATTGGGAAACAATAGCAAGGGAGATCGGAGAGTTAATTCCGGATTCCCGCCGGAGTTTACCTCGCATTTATTGCGGGGCGGGAATGACAGAAAAAAAACGGGAATGACAAGATAATGTTTGTCATCCTCGGGCGAGCAAAGCGAGACCCGGGGATCCAGAACCCTGGATTCCTGCTCGCGGGCAGGAATGACAAAGGGGGAACGGGGATTACAGATGATCGGCGCCGGCATATTAAACTTAATTATGTTTTTACTAATTTATTCACCTTTTCTCCAATTTCTTTTTTAACCTCTTCCCAATTAACATCTTTGATCATTATCGGCATTGGCTCATTGTCCGCCTCCACAAAATAAACCAAACTCTTTAAAATATGAAGCCGATTATAATCGATTTCGGCGTATTTCCTCTTAAAAAATCCGATTAATTCTTCCAGTGAATATTTTTTTAAGAGAAAAAATATGTCAATAAAATCTTTTTTACTGCCGCGAGAAGAGATAGCGTCAATTTTCATGGCGGCAATATCCCGTTCATCGGCTAATTTTATTTTACCTATTGCCGCTAAAGGAAAAATTAATTTATACTGATAGCGCAAAAAACTAACCCGCACCTCATCCACCAGTCCGTTGACTGTCCCTTCGGACTCATTAATAACCTTAAAATTGCCGACTTTGGACAATTTGGCTTTTATCTCTTGGTTAGAAAAACCAGTCTGGCAAAACCAGTCCAAATCAATTGATTCTCTGTGCTCCAAGGCCATAGCCAACGCCGTGCCGCCAGCCAAATAAAACTTTTCAACTAAATCGCTTTGACTTATCTTTTCCAGAACCAACCTTGTTTTTTTGTTAATCGGTTTTTTAAGCATCTATTTTGATTCAGATTAAAATACTGGCGCCAAAAAAACAGCGATTTATTGTCAAGCGCTCTAGTTTTTAAGATAATCTTCTTGATCTCGTCTTCTCCATAAGATTTTATTATCCAGCGAAAATCCGCCTCATCTCCAAAATTAAGAATTCTTTCAATAATAAACTTTCTATTTTTTTGGGGGTCAATCTCGGCTACATCCCAAAAAAGCGATTTTTTTGTTAACGTTTGCATACTTTAATTATAGCATAAATTAGCCTTCAAAACAACCGTTTTTCACAACCGTTTTTCTTCTTTTTCCTTCGTCTATTTTATTTTCTCTCTCAACTTCAGGCAAACCCTGACAAACTCAACAAATAACGGATGCGGGTCAAGGGGGCGGGAAATATATTCCGGATGAAATTGAGTGCCGATGAAAAACGGATGATCGGAAATTTCAATCGCTTCCACAATTTTCCCGTCCGGCGAAGTCCCGGCAATGGTTAAGCCGTTTTTTTCAAAAATTTTTCTATACTGATTATTAAACTCATATCTGTGCCTGTGCCTTTCCGAAACAACCCTTTTGCTCCCGATTTTTTTCTCATAAGCGGCTGCCAGACGGGCGCCTTTGATAATTTTGCAAGGCCAGCCGCCAAGCCGAATTGTGCCGCCATAGCCCTTCTTGGCGATTAGATCGGCTTGGCCAGGCATAATATGAATTACCGGATGAGGAGTCTTCGGATCTACTTCGGCTGAATTAGCTTTTCTTAATTTGCAAACATTGCGGGCAAATTCAATTACGGCCATCTGCATGCCGTAGCAAAGCCCGAAATAAGGCACTTTGTTTTCCCGGCAATATCTTATGGTTTTAATTTTCCCTTCCGAACCGCGCGAACCCCAGCCCTGGGGCACGATTATGCCGTCAAAATCTTTTAAAATTTTTACGCCTTCGGTCTCCACTTCTTCGGCGTTTATCCAGCGCATTTTGGGCCTAAGCCGGTTGGCCGCGCCGGCATGCTTTACGGCTTCAATCACGGAAATATAGGAATCGGCCAAAGAAAAATCTCCGCTGGCAAAATATTTGCCCACAATGCCGATATTAACTTCCTTCTTGGCGCCTTTCATATTCTTCACCATCTTGCGCCAATCCACTAAGTCTTTTTTTCTATCCCCCAGCCGGAATTTCTCCAAAATTCTGTCACCTAATTTGTCTTTTTCAAAATTTATCGGCACTTCATAAATTGAATCAATGTCGGGAGCGGAAATTACATCCTCCTGCTGGATATTGCAGAAAATTCCGATTTTTCTGCGGCGGGGAAGATCAAGCCCGGCGCGCGAACGCGCTATGATAAAATCCGGCTGGATGCCGGCCGAATTCAAAGCGCGGACGGCATGCTGGGTCGGCTTGGTTTTCATTTCTCCAATTAAAGCGGGAACGGGCAGATAAGACACCATTATGAACAAAACATTTTCCGGATCGGCCAAGTGCATCATTCTGGCCGCTTCCAAAAACAATAAATTTTCGTATTCCCCGACCGTGCCCCCTATTTCTATAATCATTATTTCGGCTTTGGTTTTGCGGACAGCCGCCTTAATGCGCGCAATCACTTCATTGGGTATGTCAGGCACAACCTGAACGCACCGCCCTCCGTACTCTAAATTTCTTTCGCGCGCTATCACGCTTGAATAGACCCGGCCGGTCGTCATATAGCTTTCCCGGCCGATATTTTTGCCCAAAAACCTTTCATAGTTACCGATGTCCTGGTCGGTCTCGTCTCCGTCTTCGGTCACAAAAACCTCGCCATGTTCAATAGGATTCATGGTGCCGGCGTCAATGTTAATATAGGGATCAATTTTAATGGCGCTCACTTCAAAACCCTTGGACTGTAAAATCCGCCCGATTGAAGCGCAGGTGATTCCCTTGCCGACCCCGGACATAACTCCGCCGACCACGAAGATATATTTCGCGCTTGCCTTTTTGGTTTTTTTCTTTTTTTTGTCCATAAAATTAAACCCAAAAAAAATTAAACAATAAATAAGTTGCGCGAGGAAAAATTGGGGTCGCAAGTTAAATTTATGCCTATCTTTTTCAAGGCCACTTCATCGCCCGGCGTTGGCATATGAGTCATGTGCATTTCGCAACCTTTTATCTGTTTTAAATTATCCAAAGCCGATTTCACCTTCGGATTGGCATTGGAATAAATAATCAAAGCCATTAAAACCTCGTTTAAATCCAAACTGCGGGAATCTGAATTCAAAATTCCCGTTTTTGCCGAAGAAATTTTTTTAAAAAAATTAACGGGAACCAAGGGAGCGGTTTCGGGAATACCCCCCAACACTTTCAGAACCTCAATAATCAAAGCGGAAGCGGCATGCATTAATTTTGAATTTAAAGCGGTAATTATTTTTCCGTCTTTCAGCTCAATCGCCGCCCCGCAGGAAATTCCTTTGTGTCCCCTCCCCTGGGCAAAAGCTTCCTTGCCGATTTTTCTGGCTATTTCCACCGCTTTCCTTTCGCTTATTTTTATGTCATTTTCTCCCAATAATTTTTCCACTCTTTCAACCGTTTCTTTTTTTTCCGCTCCGCAAATATATTCGCAATTATAACGGAAATAACGCCTGACTAGCTCCTGCCGGCTGGCCCGTCTAATCGCTTCATCATTAATAATGGCAAACCCGGCCCGATTAACCCCCATATCGGTCGGAGACTGGTAAGGCAATTCTTTGTCATCGCCGACAATTTTTTCCAGCAGTTTTTTTAAAATGGGAAAATTTTCCACGTCTCGGTTATAGTTAACCGTTGTTTTGCCATAAGCTTTAAGGTGGAAAGGATCAACAACATTATAATCGCCGATATCGGCCGTCGCCGCTTCGTAAGCCACATTCGCCATATGCTCCAAGGGCAAATTCCAGATGGGAAAAGTTTCAAATTTGGCATAGCCGGATTTTTTGCCTCTTTTGTGGTCATGATAAAGCTGGGAAAGGCAGGTCGCCATTTTGCCGCTATTGGGGCCGGGCCCGTTAACCACAACTATCGGGCGCCTGGTCGGAATATAGCAATTTTTTCCAAAACCGTTTTTGCTTACCGCGAAATCAACGTCACTGGGATAGTTTTTTATCTCCTTGTGGATATAGATTTTTATTTTTCTTTTCTCCAGTTTGTTTTTGAATTTTATTACCGCCGGCTCTCCTTTGAAGCGGGTGATTAAAACAGTCACCTTGTCCAGGCCCCATTTTTTCAAATCGTCAATTAATTTCAGAGTGGCGAAATCATAAGTTATGGCGAAATCGCCCCGCACTTTCCCCCTGGCAATATCATCGGCGTAAATACATAAAATAATTTCAACTTTATTTTTCAGCCTCCGCAACAATTTTAATTTAACATCGCTGTCATACCCGGGCAAAACCCGGGCGGCGTGATAATCATAGCCCAATTTCCCGCCGAACTCCAAATATAATTTATTGTTAAATTGCTTAACTCTCTCTAAAATCGCTTTTGTTTGTTCGGCCAAGTATTTCTCATTGTCAAAACTAATATTTTTATTTTCCTGACTTTTGCCAATTATTTTTCTTCTAACGACCATACAGTTAAAATAATAAAATAACATAAAAAAATAAAACAAATAATCCCTTTTTATATTATTTTGTTATTTTATTATTTTATATATAACAAAAAATTGACGATTAACTCTCTGAAATTTTATCGTCTTTTTTAAACCCGATAAACTTCATCGCCAACCCTTACTTTTTCATCTACTTTCAGGCCGACAGATTCTCCCTTGCCCGCTTCACTCACCTGCTTTTTATCAATCTGCATGGAATCAACTTCCTGCTCAAAATCATCTTTGCCCCCCACAAACCTGATTTTGTCTCCCGCTTTCAGTTCCTTTTCCAGAACCAGCACCGCTACCCCTATTTTCCCGAAATAATGGGTCACGGTTCCAATTTTTTCCCCCAAAGAGGGATCTTTCGCCATATGTTTAATTATTATTTGCTTCTCAAAATTTCAACCGCTTTTTCCATCTGCGGGTCTTTATTTTCCTCATAGTCTTCGGGCGTCATTTCAATTTCAATATCCGGCTTAATCCCCTCGTCATTGATGGAGTCGCCGTTCGGCGTCAACCATTTTGCCACGGTTATCTTTACCGAAGATCCGTCTCCGAACTCCCTAAGGGTCTGAACCGAACCTTTGCCAAAAGTTTGCCCCCCGACAATCGTGGCTTTTTTATGGTCCCGCAAAGCGCCGGCTAAAATTTCCGAAGCCGAGGCGCTGCCGCCATTAACCAAAACCACAGTGGGGTAATCTTTCAACCTGGCCCTTCCCCGCGAAAAATACTCGTTCTTTTTTTCCTCGCTGAATTTTTCCGTCACGACAAGGCCGTTATCCACCCATTCGCTGGCCAGTTCAATCGCCGTGTCCAAATAACCGCCGGGGTTGTTGCGCAAATCCAAAATTATGCCGGCCGGATCTTTCGCCAGGATGTCGCGCGCCGCCTTGTTAAACAAATCCAAAGTGTCATTATTGAAATTGCTTATCTTTAAAACAAAAATGTCATCATTTTTTTCTTCGCCAGCCCCGCCGGCATTTTCCGCCAAAGCTATGGTTTCCGTTTTCACGCTTTTGACAACAATCACGCCGCGGGTAATGGTGATGTCTCTGGCCCCGTCGCTGCCTTCGCGGAAAATCGTCAAAGTAACATCCGTTCCCTTCGGGCCGCGAATTTTTCTCACGGCTTCATCAACCGTCATCCCGGCTGTTGTCTCGCCGTCAATGTAATAAACTTTGTCTCCGGAGGCCAGCCCCGCTTTCTGCGCCGGCATGCCGTCCAGGGGCGCGATAATGGTTAAAACTTCTTTTCTGATCCCTATTTCCGCGCCAATGCCCTCAAAAGTGCCGGCCATGTCTTCTTCAAATTCCCGGGACAATTTCGGGTCCATAAAAACCGTATAGGGGTCGCCCAAGGACGCTACCATCCCCTTCAAGGCTCCGTAAAACATCTCTTTGTCGTTCAGGCCCTCCCTATCAACGTATTCCTTTTTTAAAGTATCCCAAACTTCCCAAAATAAATTGAAATCGGTATCCCGGCTCAAGATGTCATTCCGGCTCTGGCCGTATTTGCTGGTCAATTGCCCGAGGTAAACCGCTTCCTTTTTCGCCAATTCCTTCACAACCTCGCTCTTCTGTGAAATATATAAACCGGAGCCGAAAGAAACCGCCATCAGAATTAAAATTAAAATAACCATGGCCGTTCTTTTCAGCCACTTGTTTCTTTTGTTTTCGCCCACATATTTTGATTTTATGGTGTAAAGCATAGCCCATTAATTATCAATTACCAATTTACAATTTTCAATCAATTATCAATTTTCAATTATCAAATCTTAAATTAAATTCATTGATAATTATTCAATTGAAAATTCATTGATAATTGATAATTGAAACTTGAAAATTTTTATCTTTTTAGTCTCTACATTATCGTTATCATTTCCTTAACACTCTAACATCCCCTAAATCTCTTAAGTCTATTAATCTCGATGGCTTCGCTTTTATTACTCCGGCATCAACTACCAAATCCGGCTTAACCTTTTTAAAATAATTACCCAAGGCCCTAACGCTTTCTAGATTTTTTTGCCCGCTTTTGTTTAGACTTGTAGAAACTATCGGGCAATTAACTCCCCTTAGTATTTTAAGCAAAAATCCATTTTTTGGCAAACGCGCGGCTATGGTTTCCTGGCCGGCGGTCAATTCGGCAGGCAAATTTCCTTTTTTTCTCAAAATAACCGATGTCGGCCTGGCGCTTTTCCATAATTTTTTTAAGCATTTTTCCCGCTCTTTACTGACAAAACAGTATTTTTTAAGCATTTTAAAGCCATTAACCAAAATTAACAGGGGCTTTTTCTTTTCCCTGCCCTTTATTTTAAAAATTTTCTTTACGGCTTTTTTATTTGTTGCCAAACACCCCAAGCCGTAAATCGTATCTGTCGGATAAACAATAACTTTCCCGCGCTTAAAATAATCAATAATTAAATCAATTTCTTTTTTAGTGATTTTTTTTAGGTTTAATTTAATATATTTCATACACTTATAATAAAACAAGACTAACCCATTCCCTAATCCCTAAGTACCTAATTAACTAATCACCACTTTCTACTTTAAAAACTTTATAACTTTCTGACTATCCCGGCATTCGCATCTACCCTTACCCTATCCCCATCCTCCAAAACCTGCGTGGCGATTTTTGTTCCAACCACGCAAGGGATTCCTAATTCGCGTGAAACAATGGCGGCGTGGCAGGTCAGCCCGCCTTCGTCTGTCACAATCGCCGCGGCCTGCCGAATAGCGGGCATAAGATTGGGATTAGTGGAAAAGGAAACTAAAATATTGCCGGCCATCATTTTTTTCATATCCTCCGGCGCGTTAATAATCGCCACTTCGCCTTTGGCTTTTCCCGGCGAAGCCACTTCTCCGCTTAATTTATTAACCATTTTTATTTCTTCCTCCGCTTTTATTTCTCTTTTTACAAAATCTTTGGCTGATTTTCCCGCCAGAAAAAATTTTTCCGGCTTATATCCGTAAACCACCAATTTCAAGCGATCATTTAATAAATTATGATTTACTTTCCCGGTTTTCAAGGCGCTGGCCACTTCTTCCGGCAACATCATCCGCGCCTGCTTTATGGATAAACGCAAACGCTTGGCAATTTCTTTTAGCAGGGATTCCATATGATAATACGACCAAGTCTGCAATTCGCGGCGATAAGCTTTAAAAAAAACAAAATCCCGCGCTATGTCAATAATCTGCTTTTCATAATTATTTGATTTTAAACCCTTAACAATTTCCGTCTGCTTCTGCCGCAAATCTTCTTTTTCTCTTCTGTATTTAGCTAGTTCCTTGGTCGGATCAATCCCTCGCTTCACATAATCTTTTAAGATATCAATAAAATAAATCTCATCAGCCGCCGGTCCCTCGTAAACATAATAAACCCAAGCATATCTGCGAGTATGAGTTTTAAGCATTCGCCAAATTTTTTTCGCATTCTTTTTAAGATCCCCTGCTAAATCAGAGCTTTCTTCCTTTTTAAAACGGTCAATAAACTTTTTATTTTGTGTTATTGGCAATAACACTTTTAAAATCGCGATTTCCTGCTTTTTATTAAAAGTGTCACGCCGAGAACTTGTTAAAACATTAAAATATCTATCCGCTTTGTTTCTCTTTAAAATTGCGCGCAGTTCGTCCGAAATAAATGTCGTGTCGTGAAAATCCAGTAAAGAAAGAACCAGGCCGAAAGAATAAAGTTCGGTATTGCTTACAATAAAATTCTGATAATAACGATTAAGTTCTTGGTTATTATAAGCAGAAGCTTTCTTTACAAGATGGCGGGTTGCCACCACCTGGCGCTTCCCTGATTTTTCTATTTCTTTATAAGTATTTTTTAAAAAATTATAATTATTTTTTATTTTCGCCACCAAAGACTTATGGGCTTTATGCCATTTTGACGGCCAGATATAATAAGTAACCGCGTTATTTTCCAAAACAATAACTAGGGGGCAGCTCTCGCCAACTCTTTTTTTCATCGGGCCGGCAAAAGCGTCCAGCATGGTGGCCACCGGAAACAAAGAAACCACATATTCTCGGGCAATTTTTTCTAATTTTTCTTTGGGCATATTTATCTAATATTAGACAAATAATTAATTTATTTTGTATCTTGCTTGACAAAAATATATATTTATGCTATACTTATATATTAAACTTGCACCTTTTATTTTTAGCGATTTTCACGTTTTTCCACACTTTTCTGAAGGGAGAACACAATGAAAGTTTTCTGCACTCATTCATTCAAGTATGAACTGGATGAAAACGGCGTCGCTATCGGAGACCCGGGTATGACCCCGGAAGGATTTGCTGCCATTCGCGCTCTCAATCCGAAGATCTCTTCCCTGTTTCACGGTGGCAAGCCGGCGCATGTCGTCAGCGCCACGGGGAAACGTCACACCGATATCCCCGATGCCCTGGAATTAAACGTCGATCGCCATACGGCTGCTCTGGGCGGGCCGGACAGTCTCGTTACCATCGCCGGCGAGAAAAAAATAGTCCTCGCCAGTGGACGCGTGGTAAAATACGGGGAAGACGCATACAGTTCGGGGGTAACTCCGGAAGGTGTGATGAATGAGATTCGCAAAGCTCCGGATGATACCCTGTTCTGTGTCGGCCGACCCACGATCCTCTTCGGTTTCGGACTCTCGAAGGAACAGGCCAAGAGCGGCGCTCTCTTCGAAATCAAGGAGGACGAAGGTGGCGAAATAACCCTTGTCCTCATCGCGGACGGTGTCGATCTCGCGGACGGTGGCGAACGGGCCTGATCACCTCATTATTGCAGAGTGATTCACAGCGGCTACTCAAGTTCAATTTGAACTCTGGGTCGCCGCTTTTTTTATTTTGCCGATTTTGCCCAAAAGCTTAAACGATTGGCGGCAAAATCGAGCATCCCGCCCTAGTGGCGGGATAGAATTTTTACTACTCCCTTATTAGCGTCTACTTCAACCTCATCTCCGTCTTTTAAAACCTGCGTCGCGATTTTTGTCCCAATAATGCAGGGCTTTTTCATTTCCCTGGCCACAATCGCCGCATGGCATAAAATTCCGCCCTCGTCCGTAACAAAAGCGGCCGCTTTTTCCATGGCCGGAATAAAATTGGGAAAAGTCATAGTCGCCACCATTATATCGCCTTTCTTTACCCTCTTAATACTGATCTTACTTTTTGGGCCATGCTCAACGATTCTCGCCATGCCTCTGGCTATGCCCGGATAGGCGATGTTTCCCCGCAAAACTTTATCGCTTTCCCCCTGATTATCAATCTTGATTACCCTTTTTAATTTTTTAAACCAAGTTCGCCCCGAAAAAACGACAAATTTTCTTCCCCTCTTAACACTCACATAAAATTTCTTTCTTTTTCTAAATTCATTCATCGTAATCGGCAATTTTTTTTCTCTAGCCATCTTTCTTGCCTCGGAAATCGTTAAATAAGGGATGATTCCATTTTCTGCTCCAGCCCCCCTTGCTATCTCGTAAAAAAGATTTCTTGCCCTATATCCGGCGCCATATAAAACCTCGGTACGCCACGTTCTTAGATAAGCGTAATCTCTTGCTACTTCTATCAGTTTAAAAAATTTTGAATTCTTTTTAATTTCAAGCTCCTTTAATAAGCTATTAAAAGCCACTTCTCTCTCCTGCTTTACCTTTATTAGGTTATTTATTTTATCCAGCGGATTTTTATTCTGCGATGAAAAAATATCTAAACGGTCTAAAATATCTTCTTTCGTCCAGGCGGAATCCCACCAATACTCTTTCGCCCCCAAATAACCGTACTTTCTTAAATGGGCATTTAAGCTCCTATTAAAGTTTCTACTCTTTCTTTTATATTTAATTGCCAATCTATAAAAAGATTTTTGTTCTTTGACATACTCATTTTCTTTGACCGGTTGAGTTAATATCCCCAACCATTCTTCCTTTTTATTATCATCTCCATCCGGCAGGCTGTCTAAGATTATTTTAGATAAAACCTTATCGGCAACTATCATCGGCGTTAGAAAGTTGTGGGCATAAAAAGATAAATCCGAAAAATTATCCAACAACGCAACCAATTCTTTCCGGGTTAAACCGGAGCAATCTGTCTTCCCTATCTCTTTTGATAATTTATCTAAATTAGAAACATGAAAAATAAGTTTTTTGGCAAATTTTTTCAGTAACTTTTCTCCTCCCCTTAAGAATATTTTACCTAAGTCGTCTATTTCTCTGCCGCTATGATAGAATTTTCCGTCACTAAAACGCAGGATGTGTATAACCCCCCAATCTATGCTGGCCGCTTTTTTAAAGTTACAATAAGAGATATCAACCAAACTCATGAAAAGCAGAGCCAATCTTCGGTCAGCTACATACCGCCAATCCACTTTTTTAATTTTTTCCAAAGTCATAATTTTTTCACTATTCCCTTGTTAGCATCCACTTCTACTCTGTCCCCGTCTTTAAAAACCTGGGTCGCGATTTTTGTGCCCACTACGCAAGGAATCCCTAATTCGCGGGAAACTATGGCGGCATGGCAGGTTATCCCGCCTTCGTCCGTAATAATGGCCGCCGCTTTTTTCATAGCCGAAATTAACTCCGGATTGGTTGCCCGGGATACCAAAATATTGCCTTTCGCCATTTTGGGCAAATCTTTTTTGCTGTTAATTATTTTCACTACGCCCTCGGCTTTCCCGGCCCGGGCCGGCATGCCTTTTATCTCGGCCGTGGCCTGATTCTCTCTTTCTTTAGCAAAAGACAATTTTTTAAATCGTTTGGTTGCTTTTTCACCCACTAGCATTTCCGCTCCCTTTTCCTGGGAGATGAAAATAAGGGAACTTTTAATTCTGGCTTTGGCTATTTTCTTAAGTTCTTTGCCTCTACTTTTAAGTTTTTCCCATTCATCTATAAAAATATACTTCGATTCTAAAGAATTGAGGCCGAGGCGGGACCCCATTTCTTCTAAAACTAAGTAAAAATTCCGGGTGGATCTCTGAAATTCATATTCTCGGGCCCATTTGTAGTATCCTAAGTTTCGGACCAAATCAAAAACTTTTATTTCTTTCTTGTTTAACTTTATGTCTTGGCAGGCTTTCCTAAAGTTTTTTTCGGTTTCTTTTTCGTAATTCTTTAACTCTCTTATTTTTACCCCCAAACTCAAACCCGACCCGGCTTTCTCTAAGGCCAATTTAAGATAATGGTTTATATCCCAATCGGTTTTATTGGTAAAATCAAAAGACAAATAATTAAATCTCTTGTTAAGCGCTTCCAGCTCTCTCCGGAATTTTTTTAAAACTTCAGCCCGGCTTCCAAGTCTTCTTTTTTTAATTTTTTCGGCCAGTTCTAAAATTGCGATCTCCTGCTTATTGGTTTCTAAACTTTTTGGCGGATTAGTTAAAATCACTAGATAATCGGCAAATTTTTCCGGCTTCTGTTTAGTCTTCTTCTTTAGGATTTCATTCATCTTCCGATAAATCGGATTGTCTTCGTAGTAGCCTAAAAAACTTTGACAGGAACCATAAGAATAAAAATCATAAAATCGGGCGTCATAATCTTGGCAAAACTCCAGCAGCTTATCGTATTTTGCTTTTTTCAAATCGGCAGGAAAATTTTCTTCAGAGAAAGATTTTAACTTTTCCGACTTCTTAAAAGCCTTAACAAAAATATTATAAAGAAAGGCCGGGTTAGATAGCGCCCTGCCCGCTATAACCTCAACGGTTTTTTTTAGGCCCGAATCGTCATAAAAATAATCGCCCAAACCGTCTTGCCAATAATTGCCGCCGGCTCTTATCTGGCTGCCCGGAAAAATTTTTTTAAAACCCGAAATCGTGGCTGCAATTACCGGTTTCATCAAAATCGGCGGGTAAATTCTTTTCTGCCAAATATAAGAAAATCTCATATCTTGTTAATTGCCAATTGTTAACTGTTAATTGCTTATATCAAGCTTTGCAACTTCTTCAAAACTTCAGGCAGGAGCGGGGTTAAAACGGTGGCAAATTTAACCAGACGCGGCGCCACTTCGGAATTAACCAGCCAATCGCCAAAAAAACTATCAAAAACAGCGTAACGGGCCGCTACGTATAAAATCAAACCTAAAATCAGCCCGCCCATGAATAAACCCAAAACCGCCCCGGCTAAACGGTTGATGCTTTTTAAAAAGGGAATGATGGAAATAATATCAAAAGTCCTGTCCAAAATCACAAAAGCGAAACAAACTAAACGGTTTATTAAAATAAATAAAATAATAAAAACGACAACCTTGCCCAAATTATTAAACCCGAACGCCAAATCGCCAACCCAGGAAAAAACTTCCAAATAAAAACGGCTAGCCAGCCAAGCGCCGACGATTACGCCGGCGAGCGACCCCAAAGTCCTGATCAAGCCGAAGAATAAACCGTAAAAGACGAAACCGGCGAGGATGATTAATAAAATGATGTCAAAAATTCCCATATGATTAATTTAAATATTATTATAATTTGCAATTATTAATTCTCAATTTTCAATCAATTTTCAATAACTAATTGTCAATTATTGCAGGATCTTAATATTTTTGAAAATATAAGTAAAAGTTCATGGCATTCTTTCCATAATTTCCGAAGTTCATCTATTTGTTCGGGGTTTGCTTTAGCTATCAGTCTCAACCAATGCTTAGTTTCTCTTAATTCTTTTTTAACTATCCCTATTTTATGCTTAAAATCCTTCTTGCTTTCCGCTTCGCAGGCCTCGCAATAATTAGCTCCCGAAGAGCCGGAAGAGCCTACGGCTTGAGGAATTAATTTTTGGTTAATGCTGTTATTAGGCAATCTTCTAACTAAATCAATCACTCTTTCCGCGAACTTAGCCAATCTCTCTTCTAAATCATAATTAGTATTTTTATCCGCCACTTAATTTAATATTAAAAATTAAATATTGACTGAAAATTGGTCATTGAAAATTGAAAATTCAATCTCGGCATTTTTTTAACAGACTATTCTGGGAAACAATCCTTCCCCTTTCTTAACCTGCCTCTCGCTAAATTGCTTTATAATCTTTTCCGCTGTCTCCGGCATAAACGGCTGCAAATAATAAGCCACATCTAAAATATTTTGCGCCACCGGTTCTAACACTTTTTTAATGTCGCTTTTATCCTTCATTTTCCAGGGCGCTTTGGAGCTTAAAAATTCGTCGCTCTCCCGCAGTTTTCTCCACAGAATCTTTAAAGCTTCGTCAAAACGGTATAATTCCATTTTTTCCGAAAACTCTTTTTTTAATTTTTTATCGCTGTCCGGTTTTATTTTTATTTCTATCCCGTTCTTTTCCAATAAATTGGAAAGTCGCGCCACTAAGTTGCCTAAGCCGTTGGCCAAATCGGCATTATAGCGGCTCTCAAATTTATCATAGGAAAAATCGCCATCCTCAAAAGGTAAAATTTCCGACAATAAATAATAGCGGGTGGCGTCAGCCCCATATCTCTTTACCACTTCAAAGGGATTAATGACATTGCCCAAGCTTTTGCTCATTTTCTGGCCGTTGGCGGTCAAGAATCCGAAAATTAAAATCTGCTTTGACGGAGTTATGCCGGCTGACATCAGCATCCCCTGCCACATCGCCGCTTGCTGGCGCAAATTGTCTTTGCCGGCCACCTGAACGCACGGCCAAAATTCCTTAAATTTTTTCTCGTCTTCCGGCCAGCCCAAAGCCGAAATGTAATTAACCAAAGCGTCAAACCAGACATACATAACATGGGCCGGGTCCCCGGGCACCGGAATCCCCCAGGGCATTTTTTCAACCAAACGGGAAACGGAAAAATCCTGCAAGCCGGCTTTAACAAAATTCTTTATTTCATTAAGCCGATGCGCCGGCACGACAAAATCCTTATTTTTCTCATAAAGCGCCAGTAGTTTATCCTGATATTTTGACCAGCGAAAAAAATAATTCTCTTCCTCTATCGTCTCTAATTCTAAATTGGGATGCTCCGGGCATTTGCCGTCAACTAGTTCTGATTCGGTTTTTTCCAGTTCGCAACCAACGCAATATTTTATCTTGTAGTTCTTTTTATAAATATCGCCGTTGGCTTCGCACCTCTTCCAAAATTCCTGCGCCGCCGCAATATGATGCGGGTCGGTCGTGCGGATAAAATTATTGTAGCTTAAGTTTAAAGCCGATTTTAAATTATCAAATTTAGCCGCGTATTCGTCGCAATATTTTTGCGGGTCCTTGCCTTCTTCCCGGGCTTTGCGGTAAATTTTTAGGCCGTGCTCGTCCGTGCCCGTGTTAAAAAACACCTCTTTGCCTAAAAGCCGCTGCCAGCGGGCGATCACGTCGGCTTTAATAATCTCGGCCGCAAACCCAATATGCGGATCCGCGTTAACATAAGGCAGGGTGGTGGTGATATAAAATGTTTTTTTCATAATTGGGCTAATCTAAGCTAATTTATAATAATATTTTTTACTTATCAACAGCTTTGGTTGATTTTTTGAATTTCTTATGCTATTATTATAATAGAATCTATATGAGAAAGCACCTTCTAAGGTTTCGTCCTTAGGCGGTGCTTTTTCGTTTATATTCCAATTTTCTTTTTAAATTATCCATAAACACCAATTTATCCTTAGCGGTTTTCCTCAG
>JAQTRU010000019.1 GCA_028711655.1 Patescibacteria group bacterium | reverse complement strand
ACACGGCGGAGGTTAAAAATCCAATAATGGAAATAACCACCAATAATTCAATCAAAGTGAAGCCGGACTCTTTCTTTAAACGTTTGCCAAATTTAAATTCCATCTTTTTAAATTCTTAAAATCTTCCGCCCTTCAAAATGAAACTGCCCCCGCCTTCTAAACGAGCCGACAATTGGTAATAGCAACACCCTCCGGAAGGCGCGCAAACTCCTTGGTTGCAGTCAGGCTCGTACTGGTAATTGTAAACGCTGTCATTCAGGGGGTCTATCGGCAAATTCATTATGATGTTTTCATCCCTTAAAACTTTTGCGATAAACACGCCCGTATAACTCCAATCTGATCCGTCGCACGGACAAGGAGTGGCGCATGAGCCCCGGCTTGAATCGCAGTAATCTTCCGACGGATAAGTTTGCTTGTTATCATAATAAAGTTCCAGCGCTTTTTGGATTTGCACCAAATCCGCTCTTCTCCGGGCGTCCCGCGCTTTTAGTCTGGCGGAGCTAAACGCTACTAACACGGCGGTGGCTAAAAATCCAATAATGGAAATAACCACCAATAATTCAATTAAAGTAAAGCCATTTTCGTTTTTAAACTTTTTAGCCATTTGCAAAAAATTAATTAAATTCCTTTGTTTACGGCAAATATTCCAAAGGGTTAACCGGAATGCCGTTTAAGCGGACTTCAAAATGAAGATGGGGCCCCGTAGTTAAGCTGCCGGCGCCGGGCGTGCCGGGCATTCCCCCGGAGCGGCCTATGGCCT
This sequence comes from Patescibacteria group bacterium, assembly GCA_028711655.1. Classification (NCBI taxonomy): domain Bacteria; species Patescibacteria group bacterium. Next base: position 17,309 of record JAQTRU010000019.1, on the reverse strand, counting down.
GGCCTTGGACAACATATTCGTCTTCCGCTACATAAATCGCGGAAACATGGCCGTAAACAGTGGATAGGCCGTCGCCATGAATAATCATAATATAACTATAGCCCAAACCGGCATTTTTTGCCCGGGCGACATATCCGGAAGCCGCAGCTTTTATGGTTGTCCCCTGGGCTGCCCTGATATCAACCGCCGGATGCTCAAAAATATAGCGGAAAGGATAATCCGGGTCATGAAAAGAAGAAGTAATGACATTTTTCGGAACCGGCCAAACCAGGCCGTTGTCATTAAATTGCAGCTCTTGGCCCGACATCTGGGCGATTTTTGCCCGGACTGATTTTTCCAGGCTTACAATATCCGCCGCCGCCGCTTCTTGCTCCTGCTTTAACTGGGCCAATAACCTTTGATATTCTTTTTCCGAATTTTTTACCTGGGCCAAAATAAATTCTTTATTGCCGCTTTCGCTTTCCAAAACGCCTTTGTTATTTTCCAATTCTTTTTTCAGACCGCCGAGCTCATTGTTTTTCTCGCTCAAAACCAATTTGCTTTTTTCCAGCTCGCCCTTATATCTTTTTAAAGTACCAAGGCTTTCCCCTATTCCTTCGTTAACATCTTCAAGGTATTTAAGCTGGCTCATAAAATCGGCCAAAGAATCGTTCAGAAGCATTATTTCCAAAGTCGTTACCCGATTTTGCTTATAAATAAGGTTTAGGACCCTGCCTAAATTATCCCTTTCTTTGTTTATCTCTTTTTCTTTGTTGGCTATTTCCCGATTGACTTTTTCCATTTCCAAATCAATCCGGGCTATTTCTATTTCCGTGCTCTCTATATCCAATTCGGCCTTAGCCAGCCGGTTGTCTAAAATAGATAGTTGGTTATTTAAGCTGGCCTGCTCTTTCTGTTTCTGCTTTATGGCTTTTGAGTAAACTTCCTGCTGCTCCTGGATTTTCTCCATCTCTTTCTTTTTCGCCTGAATTTGGCTGTTTATTTCCCTTACCTCGTCATTAACAAAATCATCGCTTTGGCCGCGCACGGAAACAGAGGAACTCAAAAAAATTCCTAAAACAAAAACAGGAATAAACAATTTCATTACCTTTTTCATAATTCTCATTATAGCATAATTTTTTAGAAAAATAAAAAAGGGGTTCAAACTGAGAACCCCTGTAAAAGCCCGAATTTCGAGCTCTATTGCTTGGTCGCAATGGCGAAGATATTCCCATATTGATCAACGAACATGTTGGTCACTATGGCCTTGGTTTCCTGCCCATAATGTTTCTTAATCTTGGAAACTGCAATCTGCACAGCTTCCTCCGCCTGACCCATTCTGTCGAACATCCGACCGGCGGCGAGTCCTACAGCGATAATTTTCCCATCTTTCTTGAATGCCGGATTAAAAGCCGCCGGCACTACCCACTCCGGAACATCTCCAGAATGGACGTTAGAGCGGAACTGCGGTTTTCCGCCGCAACCGAAGGCGAAGGCGGCGAGGACGATGGCGAAGATGAAAATTACGAATGAACGCATGACTTTCTCCTGGAAAGAGGTTTATTCTTTAGTGGGAGAAGCTGAAATTCACTTCGCCGGAAGTTTACAACGGACCAATGAATAGGCCCGTTTGTTTCCTATACTGTACACAAGTTTGGGCACGTCAACCAAACTCATATCAGTCTCTGTGTACCTCTGACCGTCAATCAGGGGTTTATTTTTGAAGAACAGCAAGAGCCGGCTCCTGCCGTTTTCTTCGGCCACTCTTCTGGCCAAAGAAACGTTCGCCATGGGCTCGCTCATTCCGACGACATACACATAGCCGTCGGAAATATATGTCTGTTCGCCGCTCGCCCAACTCGGAACATCCGAAGCAGGCGCGGACATCTTACCAGCCGTAGAGCAACCGACGACGAAAGCGACGACAACGAGAATAACGAGCGCCCAATAACGAGACATGGATTGTCCCCCTTTTTCTGATGGGTAAATGCGTTAATCCTTGTGTTCAACTCCGAGAAAAAAATAAAATGTACTGTTATATAATAATAGCATATTATTTGATTTATGTCAATAGATAAACATAATTTTTAGCTTACATTAAATAAAAAAACAGAGATTTTAAAAACAATCTCTGTTTTGTTCCTTAGCAAAGCCGGGATTTACTCCTTATGGGTACAGGAAAATTAACTCAACGCCTTTTTTTCTAACGCATGATTTCGCCTTTCTATCGGCCCCTCCCAAACGCCAATTACGATTGCTGCAAAAACAGCGATACAGGAACCGACAATCAAAAAGATGCCCTCCACCTTAAAGAAAATAGCTATAATTAAAAAAAGAGCAAATGGCGAAGCGCTTATGGTTTTTCTCCACATTTTAAAGTCTCCCCCTTTTTTCAAATTAAATTTATAGCAAATTTTATTCTTTTTAAAGTTTCAATTTTATCTAAAACTTCCGCCACGTCAAACGGGCCAGGGCTCGCTTGCCTCCCGGTTAAAGCTACCCGCATGGGCCAGAGATAATCCCCCACTTTCGCCTCCCGAGATTTTATATAGCTTATCAAAGCGTCTTCAATTGAATTATTAGTCCAACTATTTTCCGAAATTTTTTCTAACTGCTCATAAACTTCTCCCAAATTTTTCTTGACCTCTTCTAGGGTTAATTTTTTCCAGACTAGCAACTCCGGCTCATATTTTAACTCATCCACAAAGAAAAACTCCGTCGCTTCAACAATATCAGACAATTTCTTTAATCTTTCCTGCTCCAAAGCAATAACCTTTTTAATGTAACCTGTTGTGTTTTTGTGTTTTTGTGTTTTTGTAAGACTTTCTCGCAAGTACGGCAAACATAACTCCGTCAACTCATCCAAAGACTTCTGCCTAATATAATAGCCGTTAAAATAATCTAATTTGTCAATGTCAAAAACCGCGCCGCTGGTTCGCAAATCCTTAATTTCAAATTTTTTTATCATTTCTTCCAGGCTTAATATTTCACTTTGGGATTTTCCCGCCAAATTTTCCGCATAGGGAGATTTATCCCCCGAAGCTTTAGCGTAGGGGGACCAGCCCAGTAAAACGGAAAAGTTAAGTAAAGCCTCCGGCAAATAACCTTTGGCGCGGTAATCCTCAACCGCCACATCTCCCTGGCGCTTGCTTAATTTTCCGCCTTCTTTGTTTAAAGTCAAAGGCAGATGGATAAATTTCGGCAGAGTCCAGCCAAAAGCCTTGTAAAGCAAAATATTTTTAGGCAAAGACGGAATCCACTCTTCCCCGCGAAGAACATGGGAAATTTTCATCAGATGGTCATCAACTACGGAAGCGAATTGATAAGTGGGCATACCGTCTGACTTGATAAGGATATGGTCTTCTAAATCTTGGGCTTTAAACTCAATTTCGCCCCTTAACTCGTCTTTTACCTCAACCACGCCGGAAGAGGGCATTTTTTGCCTTAAAACCGCCTTCTCACCCGTTCCCAGCCGCGTTTTTACTTCTTCTTCCGGCAAATCTCGGCAAATCCGGTCATAATGCGGAGGTTCTTTTTTGGCTTGCTGATCAGCTCGCATTTTCTCTAACCTATCCGCAGAGCAAAAACAATAATAAGCCTCGCCTCTCTTCAAAAGTTCAGCCGCGTATTTTTTATAAATTTCCAATCTTTGCGCTTGGATATACGGCCCGAATTTTCCAACATCATTTTTCAAATTCGGATGTGCGCCATTCGTAGCGGCGCGTATTAATCCCGGACCTTCATCAAATTTAATACCCAGCCATTCTAGGATTTCATATAATCCCTCAACCGCGCCGGCCACTTCCCTTTTCTGGTCAGTATCTTCTATGCGCAAAATCAGCTGGCCATTTTCTTTTTTGGCAATTAAATAATTAAATAAAACCGTGCGCAAACTGCCAATATGAAGAAACCCGGTAGGGCTGGGCGCGAAACGCACTCGCACTTTAGACATATAAATAGATATTTAAAACTATTGATAAAACTAAAATAATACTAACAATAATTAAAACTATCCGCAACTTTTTGGCATCTTCTTCCGCTTCTACCCGGCTCTTCTTTAGGATGATATTGGTAACGTCATTAACCAAATAAATAAATTTTTTAATCTTAAATTTCATAAAATCCCCTACGAATTACAAATACTTTACGAATATACGAATTCTCATTAAAATGTTTTCACTCTATTCGTAAATTCGTATTAATTCGTAATTCGTAGACTCTTAAACTTCTCTAAAAATATTCTGGTCGCTTCCCTGCGATCCGGATAGACTTCTTTTATCAGATTATCAGCCCCAACCCATTTCCAGTTTCTATATTCCCAAAAATTTATTTTAATATCCTTATCCTCTCCCAAAAATTCCGCAATAAATAAACCCTGCTTTTGGCCTTTGTAGCCCCAGATTATTTTGGCTTCCACATTGAATTTACTCAAAATTTTGCCAAATTTATATTTCCACAAATTTTTAAAGCTGGCCACTGGCTTAAATTTATCCGTACCGATTTCTTCCTTAAGCTCGCGGCTGCCGGCCGTAATTAAATCTTCGCCTTCTGTCCCGCCTTGAGGCAACTGCCAATGACCGGCCTGGTTCATTCTTTCCAGTAATAATATTTGATACTGGACGCTGTCTTTCTTGCAAAGCAGGCAGACAACGTTCGGCCGATAGAAAAAAGGATTTACAAACCGCCATTTTATAAATTCCCAAGGAAAAACTATTACGGCCTGATAAATTCTTTTTAGGCGGCGCGGCTGCTTTATCAAGCGCCATAGCCATTCTAAACACAGCCATCTTAAAATTTTCGGCGCTCTTTTTATTTTTCCGGTTAAAAAGTCAAATGCTCCGCCCACGCCAATCGCTATTTTAAGCGAAGGCAGATTTTTCAAATTATTGTAAATAAATTTTTCCTGATAAGGCGCGCCAAAAGCGCAAAACAATATATCCGGCTTAAACAGGGCTAAATCGCTCAAATCTTGTTCTAAATCTCTTGAAATGTCCTTAACGAAAAAATCTTTTGCCTTAAATTCTCGCAAAACTTTCTCAATATCCTCTTTTTTTGATAATCCACCCCTCCAATTTGCAACCGCAATTCTTAAATCATAATTCTTAAATCTTAAATCTTTTAATATTTCTCCCACCAAATCCGCTCCTGTTACTCTTCTCAAATCCTTTCCTATGGCCCAAGCGGCAAACTTTAAACCGGCTCCGTCCGGAATGGCCAAATCAGCTTTGTTTAAAATATAAAAAAGTTCTTCATCGCGGCGCGCTGCCAAAATTATTTCCGGATTAGGGGTAACCAGATAATGCCTCCTCCCGTCTTTTAAAAATTGCTCTATTTTTTCTAGAACTTCCTTTTTACTTAAGGTTGATATATTAGTTCCCAATATGTTTATCATAGATTGCATAAATTTACGAACTCCATATAAACCATTCTCGCCCTGTAAAACACTAAAACACACGGCCTTCGGCCTTAAAACACTAAAACATAAGTGTTTTCTGTGCTTTTGTGTTTTTGTGTTTCCATTTACCGGGATTTCTAAATTTACTCATAATCCGCTAACTCATAAAATTCGTAATTCATGGGAGATTATAGCTTAAAACTTGCCACTTCTTCATATTTCGCCCCGGCGGGTGTCAATTCCGATTCCATTAATTCAAAACTGGAAACGGAAAAATCAAGCGGTAATATTTTTAAATCCTGCGGCAATTTTAAATCCTGATTAGACACTTTTACCCTGCCTAAGGTCAGATGCGAGCGCCAAGGCCGGTCGTCAATATCTATTTTCAATTTAATCAATCCCAGCCCCAATAGCTCCTGCAAATCAAAGACGGTTTGGTCTCCGGCCTGCTCGGCTTCTAAAAAAATAATTCTTGGCCGGTTTAAATTCGGGAAAGCATCAAGCCGCTTTAGGCAAAATTTCATTTCTCCGAACTTGCCTTCGAGCCCGCTCATCATATTTTTTACTTCTTCTGTTTTACCCTCGTCTAAATAACCTAAAAAATGCAGAGTTAAATGCAAACCCTCGGGATTAACCCACTTTATACCCCGGTTTTGCCCAGCCAAATCCTCCAGATAAACCCCTAATTTTTCTTTAATTTCAAAAGGCAAATTTAGGGCCATAAAAAGCCTTTTTCGGTCATTTCCTATCATATTTTTATTATACTTGATATAATATTTTATAGCAAACACTTGACATAATTTATATAACATGCTAATATATAACATTACAATAAACAAAAATACGTTTTAAAAAAATCGCCAAAACCATCAAAAGGAGGGTCGCAGTGGGAAAATTTACTGTTATTCTGATCGTAATTGCGCTCGTAGCGACATTATTATTCCCCGTCGCATATCGCTTATCCGCCAAGGATATCTATATAATGGTGGATAATAAAGAGCGCATCGTCAAAGGAGATGATTCCTATTATCTCGTATTTACAGAGAATGAAGTGTTCAAAGTTGGTGATTCGTGGATCTTTTTCACCTTCAACGCTTCCGATCGATATAACAACCTCAAGGAAAATTCCAGCTATAAAGTCAAAGTCGCTGGTTGGCGTATACCAATTCTTTCGAAGTACCGCAATATCATAAAAATTTACAAACAATAGTTAGTCCAACGCCCCCCCCCCTCTTCAAGCTAACGAAGAGGGGGATTTTTATTTTTAAAAATATTGTTTATAGTAGTGTTTTATGGTAAATTAGATACATGGAACAAGCCAAATTCTATAAAAAATTAAATACTAATAAAGTCCAATGCCGGCTTTGCCATCATTTCTGCATCATTGGTGAAGGCCAGACCGGAATCTGCCGGGCGCGCAAAAACGAAAAAGGAAAATTATATTCCTTAGTTTATGGCTACCCGATAGCTTTAAATATTGACCCGATTGAAAAAAAACCTTTATTCCATTTTCTGCCCGGCTCGCTCGCCTACTCTCTTGGCGTTCTAGGCTGTAATTTCCGCTGCGCCAATTGCCAAAACTGGGATATTAGCCAAGCAGAAAAGATTGAGGAAAAAATAAAATACTTAGATTTCATTCCACCGGAGAAAATAGTTAAGAACGCTTTGGCTAGCGGCTGCTCTTCTGTCGCCTATACCTATAATGAACCGACTATCTGGGCTGAATACGTTTTGGATATTATGAAACTGGCGAGAAAAAATAAATTAAAAAATGTCTGGGTATCTAATGGCTATATATCCCCGGATTGTTTAAAAGCTATCCTCCCCTACCTTGATGCTGTTAACATTGATTTAAAATCAAGGGAAGAAAATTTTTATTTAAAAAACTGCGGAGGTAAGCTCAAGCCGGTTTTAGATAATTTAAAAATACTTAAAAAAGAAAAAATCCATACCGAAATTACCACTCTTATTATCCCCTCTTTAAGCGATAACCCGGGGATGCTTAAAAAAATAGCGGAGTTTATAGTTCGCGACCTAACTCCGGAAACCCCCTGGCATATCAGTAAATTTTCCCCACGAATTTCCTGGAAATTAAAAAATTTGCCGGAAACCGAGGATGAAATTATTTATCAGGCCTATGAAATAGGCAAAAAAGCCGGCTTAAAATATATTTATACCGGCAATATGCCAAGTGATGAAAAGGAAAATACTTATTGCCCGAAATGCGGGCAACTGGCTATAAAAAGAATTGGCTACCAAATTGAAAGATTGGATAAAAAAGGCCAATGCGCAAAGTGCGGGGAGAATTTAGACATAATCTCTTTACCCCGTTAGAAACATACCCAGGCTTTATTTGATTTACAGCCATAATGCGGGTAATTCAGACCATTTAGTTTAATACCTTGCACGAGTTTCTAATGGGGTTGACACAAATTTCTACCTGTATTATATTAAATTTAGCACTCCGGGCTAGAGAGTGCTAAAATAATTATTCATTAATTATTGATTTTTCATTATTCATTATTAATTTTACTATGTTTAACAAATTTACGAATAAATCGCAAGAAGCCATTATTAACGCGCAAATTATCGCCCAGGATAATGGCCAGCAGCATATTGAAGCTCTGCATGTTCTCGCTTCCCTTTTGGATCAGTCGGAAAGCCTGGTTCGTCCGGTTTTTGAAAAAATAAAAATTGATCCCGACGCGATAGAAAAGAAAACTTTGGAAGAAATCGAAAATCTTCCAAAAATAAGAGTCTCCCCTTCCGGCAATATTGGCATGGTCCAGGGCACGGGCGAGGTAGCTATGCTTTTGGAGAGAGCGAAAAAAGAAGCGGATAAAATGAAAGACGAATATGTTTCTACCGAACATATACTATTGTCCTTGGTTGGCATCAAATCAAAAGCCCAGGAAATTTTAATCCATTTCGGGGTTGAGTACGCCGAGGTTTTAAAAATCCTATCCCAGCTGCGCGGCTCGCAAATCATTACTGACCCGGAACCGGAATCAAAATATAGAGTTTTGGAGAAATACACGGTTAATCTGACTGACCTGGCCCGCCAGGAAAAATTAGACCCGGTAATTGGTCGGGATGAAGAAATACGGCGGATCATGCAGGTGTTACTGCGCCGGACAAAAAATAACCCGGTTTTAATCGGCGAAGCCGGCACCGGAAAAACCGCGATTGTGGAAGGGCTGGCGCAAAGGATTATTTCGGGCGACGTGCCGGATAATTTAAAAAACAAGGAAATCGTCAGCTTGGATCTCGGCTCTTTGGTGGCCGGCTCAAAATTCCGGGGCGAATTTGAAGACCGCTTAAAAGCAGTGCTCAAAGAAATAAAATCCCAGGGCGGAAAAATTATCCTCTTTATTGATGAACTCCATACTCTTGTCGGCACCGGCGCTTCCGAAGGGGCCATGGACGCTTCCAATATGCTAAAGCCGGCCTTGGCCCGGGGGGACCTGCGCACGATTGGCGCCACCACCACCAAAGAATACCAAAAATATATTGAAAAAGACGCGGCTTTAGAGCGCCGTTTCCAGCCGATTTATGTAGCTGAACCAAGCGTTGAAGATACGATTTCTATTCTGCGCGGCATAAAGGAAAAATACGAAGTCCACCATGGCGTCCGCATCACGGATGACGCTTTAATCGCGGCGGCCAAACTCTCTTCCCGTTATATTACGGAGCGGTTTTTGCCGGACAAAGCCGTGGATTTAATGGACGAAGCCGCCTCTTCTCTGCGCATGGAAATTGATTCTATGCCCGAGGAATTGGACAGATTAAAAAGGGAAATAAAACGCTTGGAAATCGCCAAAGCCGGACTAAAAACCGGCCGGGAAGGGGCCCCGGAATCAGGCAAGCTAAAAACTATAAATAAAGAACTGGCCCAATTAAAAGAAAAAGCCAACCAGCTGGAGCTGCATTGGCGGAATGAAAAAGATATAATTTCCAAAATCAGGCAGTCAAAAAGAAAAATTGACGAATTAAAAGCCCAAGCCGAAATCATAGAACGCAAGGGGGATGATTTGACCCAAGTGGCGGAAATCCGCTATAGCTTAATTCCGGAACTGGAAAAAGAAGTAAAGAACCAGGAAACGGAACTGGTAAGAATCCAAAAAAAGGGCCAGCATATTTTGAAAGAAGAGGTTGATGAAGAAGATATCGCCAAAGTCGTTTCCCGCTGGACAGGAATCCCGGTTTCAAAAATGATGGAAAGCGAAATAAAAAAACTGGGCAAGGCCGAAGAAGAATTGAAAAAATCCGTGGTCGGCCAGGACCAGGCGATTAAATCCGTAGCCAACGCCATCCGCCGATCCCGGGCCGGCATCAGCGAAGAAAAAAAGCCGATCGGCTCTTTCCTCTTTGTCGGACCGAGCGGAGTTGGCAAAACAGAACTGGCCAAAACTTTGGCCAAGTTTATGTTTAATGACGAAAATTCTCTGTTACGGCTTGATATGAGCGAATTTATGGAAAAACACAGCGTGGCCAAAATCATCGGCTCCCCCCCCGGCTATATCGGCCATGAAGAAGGCGGACAATTAACGGAAAAAATCCGGCACCGGCCTTACAGCGTGATTCTTTTTGATGAGATTGAAAAAGCCCATCCGGAAGTTTTTAATATCCTCCTGCAAATTTTAGACGATGGCCGCCTTACCGATTCCAAGGGCCGGATTGTCAACTTCAAAAATACCATCATAATCATGACTTCCAATCTGGGCAATGAAGTAATCAAACAATATTCCATCGGCTTTAACGATGGCGGAGACGAAAAAAGAGCCCAAGAAACCCGAGAAGATGAGATGAAAGAAAAAATTGACAAAATATTGAAAGAAAACTTCAAGCTGGAATTCCTGAACCGAATTGACGAAATCGTCTTGTTTAAAGGCTTAAGCCGGGAAGTTTTGGAAAAAATCGTTGATTTGGAACTGATTAAGGTGGAAAAAAGACTAAAAAACAAAGATATCGGCTTAAAAATAAGCTCAAAAGTAAAAAAAATGCTCGCGCAAAAAGGCTATGACATAACTTTCGGCGCCCGGCCCCTGAAGCGCATCATCCAGAATATAATTTTAGACGAGCTGGCTTTGGAAATTATTGAAGGCAAAGTCAAGGAAGGAGACAAAGTTTTGATTGATTTGGGGATAAAGGACAAGGTGATGATGAAAGTTAAATAAAATAACTAAATAATATAAAAATAAAATAAAAAAAGACCTTATGTCCAATGTTAGAAGACGGGTCTTTTTTAATGATTATAAGTTTAAAACCAGATGGTATTGACAAAAATAGATAAATAGTGTATAATGAATAAATGACCTTTTAATTACACAATTACGCGCTGCATTTCTAACACTTTATACTTAGGGAAGGAGCAAGAAAAATGGATACGATGATTATTATTGTGGATGATGAGAAGAGTGTGAGAGAAATTACTGCCAGAATGCTTTCTAAGCTTTCCGAAGAGCTGGCAGTAAGTACAGATGATATCCCCGAGGTCATCTCTTTCGAAAAGTCTGACGAAGCCTGGGAATTTATTTCCCACCTGCCGGAAGAGCCGAATATCGTGTTCTCCAGCGTTGATAAAGATGGCGCGGGTAATATGAACGGCCTGGACCTCCTTACAGTCACCAAAGAAAAATTCCCTGACGTTATTTTGGTAAGCATGTCCGGAGACCCTGGCTACGAGGAAGAAGCAATGGAAAGAGGAGCAGATTATTTCCTGGCAAAACCGTTCCTTCAAGAGGACCTCAAAAAAATATTCGCGTAAAACACGTCGAAGCGACAAAAACAAGCCCCGGCTACAACAGCGGGGCTTTTTCTTTTTTATAAAAATTCGGACGCCATAATTCGTAGTCCCGCTAAGCGGGATAGCTGTAATTTGTCTAAAATTCAAACGTATACTATAATAGAATTAAGAATATCCGTAAAAATCCTAAACTCTAAATCCGAAATTCTAAACAAACCCTAAATTCAAATTACCAAATTCTCTAAACTGCTGTTTGGAATTTTGGATTTTGGTAATTTGGATTTGTTTAGGATTTAGGATTTAGGATTTAGAGTTTAAATGTTTATATGGTAAATAATAAAATTAAACTAACTACTGCCCTCTTATCTATTATCTGTTTACTATTTACTGTTTACTATTTACTGTTTACGGCGAAGCCCGCTTTAGCCCAAGACAATTTCAACCCCAATTATATAATCAGCGACTCAGAGGTCCTTGATCATACGGCTATGACTTTTGAAGAAATCAAGGAATTTTTAAAGGCCAAGGGCGGGTATTTGGCTAATTATTCCTGCGCCGATCCTGACGGAAAAATTATGACGGCCGCGGAAATCATTTACGACCGGGCGATAACCAACAAAGTTAACCCAAAATTTTTAATCGTCCTCCTGCAAAAAGAACAAAGCTTGATTGAAAATAAATCTCCGAAACAAAGCCAGCTTGACTGGGCGACCGGCTATGGCTGCCCTGACGGATCTTCCTGCAATCCGCGCTGGCAAGGTTTTTGGAAGCAGGTCAACAGCGCTTCTCTCCAATTTCGCGATTACATGGAGAACCCGCATCTCTACACTTATAAGGCCGGAGAAACCTACACTTTTACCAACCCCTATTCTACGACCGCAACCGGCACGACGGTTGTTACTCCGCATAACAAGGCCACGGCCGCCCTTTATAACTACACCCCCCATGTTTATAACGGCAACTATAATTTTTATAATATCTGGCAACGGTATTTTACCCGGCAATATTACGACGGAGCCTTATTGCAGGCCGAAGGAGAAACCGGCGTCTGGCTGATTCAAAACGGCAAAAAACGGCCGTTCTTAACCAAAGCCGCCCTTACTTCAAGGTTTGACCCGAATAAAGTGATAACCGTCAATAAATCCGATTTGGATAAATATCCGACCGGCGCCTCGATTAAATTCCAAAATTATTCTTTGATCCGTTCTCCGCGCGGAACAGTTTTCTTGCTGGTGGACGATAAACGGCACGGATTTTCCTCTCCCGAAGCTTTCCGTAAATTCGGCTATAACCCGGGAGAAATCATGGATGCCGGCTGGGAGGATATAAATACTTATATCGAAGGAAAGCCCCTCACCGCCACTTCCACTTACCCGACCGGCGCGCTTCTGCAGGATAAAAAAACCGGCGGAGTTTATTGGGTCTATGAAGGCGCAAAAGCGCCGATTTGGGACGCTATTTTCTTAAAAACCAAATTCAAAAACAAGAAAATAATTCCGGTGACGGAAGCGGATCTGGCTAATTACGAAACAATCGGCCCGGTTCTATTTGACGACGGCGAACTGGTCAAATCCCCCATCTCGCCGGGAGTTTTCCTTATCTCCAACGGAGAAAAACGTCCGATTGCTTCCGGAGCCGTTTTTGAAGATCTGGGTTATAAATGGAAAAATATTATAACTGTTTCGGATAGAGTTCTCTATCTCTATAATGAAGGGGAGTTGATAACGGAAGCGGCTAATAATTAAAGTAAAAAGTTAAAAAGTTTATAAAATTATAAAGTTTAACTTGCGGCGTTTTTAAAAACTTTATGGACTTTATAACTTTAAAAACTTTTAACTAATACCTATTTTATCTTTTATTTTTAATTTTTTATTTTTAAACATATGTCTTTGGTCTTCGCCGCCATCACTCCCCATCCCCCCATCCTTATTCCGGCTATTGGCAAAGAAAATCTGAGCGAGCTTGAAAACACCAGCCAGGCTTACAAAAAACTGGAAGAAGATCTTTATGTCCGCGAGGCGGAAACGATAATTATCATTTCTCCCCACGGGCTTATTTCGCCCAGTTCTTTCACTATGAACTTAAGCCCGGAATTTACCATAGGTTTTGAAGAATTCGGGGATTTAGTCACAAAAATGAAACTGCCCGGAGATATCGGACTCGCTTATAAAATCCGGGAAAGCCTGGAAACAAAAGCGCCTCTCCAGCTAATCAGCGAACCAAATCTTGACCATGGCAGCGGGGTTCCCCTTTACCTTTTGGCCAAAAATTTAAGGAACGCCAACTTCCAAAGAAGACAGGCGAAAATCATCCCCATCTATTACTGCGGCCTTAATTTGGAAGCCCATTTCCAGTTCGGGCAACTCCTAAAAAAAGAGCTGGTGGGAAGCAAAAACCGAATCGGAATCATCGCTTCCGGGGATTTGTCGCACCGGCTTACCAAAGACGCGCCGGCCGGCTATTCCCGCCAGGGGGCGAAATTTGATAAAAAACTGATTGAATATTTAAAAAATAAAAAAACATCGGAAATCCTCAAAATGAACGAAAAATTGATTTCCGATGCCGGAGAATGCGGCCTTAAATCTATTGCCATCCTTTTAGGAATTTTAGAAGGAATAAAATACGAACCGCAGATTTTATCTTATGAAGGCCCTTTCGGCGTGGGTTATTTAACCGCTGAATTTATTTTTGGTTAATAAGTTTAAAAAAATATTTCCATTTGGCTCCGCTGCGGCAAAGTTCTTTGGTTTCATTCAAACATCTCTCAATATAGGATTTTGAATTTTCCTTGCAAACTTTAAAAACCGCGCTCCGCTTAAAATTCGGAATGCTCAATTCCTTTATTATTCTTAAAGCCAAGTCTTGCCACTCGTACGCCGGTGGCTTTTTTGCTGGTTTACGGGATTTAAAAATGTCCCCTATTTTTTCTAATCCTTTATCTTCTGGCATATTTTCATTATAGCAATTTAATCCGCCAATGAAAAACGGCTTTGGATAAAAATATTTTCCAAAGCCGTTATTTTTCCGAATTTTAAGGAAACATCGCGGTTTTATTCTTGGGCATGAATAAAACCAGCGCAAACTCTTGGCTGACCGGATGGGCGTTCCAAGCCTTAAAAATAGCGCAAATAAAGTCTTCTTCCGGGGAAACTTCCCAGCGAAAAAGTTTCATCTCCGGATGTATTTGCTCAAAAGTCTTAGATCCCTTCTCCCTTATCTCCAGGGCTGACTTATTGGAAAAAAGAACGCTCTTCCGCCCATTAAACCTGAAATTATCAATAATGGCGATTAATTGCGCTGATTCGCCGTCTTTCGCAACGAGTTCAATAATCCGGCCAAAGACGATGGGCTGATCCTTGAAAGCCTGCGAGCCGAGAATCCCCGAAGGAATAAATGCCGCCCTTACGTCTTCCATATAGGGTTGCTCGTTGAAAAGCTTGTCAACAAAAATCCCGGCGTTAAAAACGTAACGCACGACATTTGCATCAGTATAGAGAATCAGCAAATCGAAATTCTTTGCCCGCCTGCTTATTTCTTCAAGCATTCCCAAGGCCTGCGGAATATTCGGCGCCACATGCTCCCTGACCATTCTTGCCGCTTCATCTTCCGGAGTAATGATTTTCTCTCGCATTTTTCCCCCTCGCTTTCGCGAAAAATTTCATTTAACGGAATATTGCCATCTTCATCAAAATGAGCTAATATAAAATTAAAGCATAAATTTTTATTTGAGTCAACTATGGCTAAAATTTTACCAATCATAAAAAATCCCAGCCAGCTTTTGCGGGAAAAATCAGAGGAAATTGATTTAAAGAAAATAAAGCCGAATGAACTGAAAAATTTCTGCGCAGATATGATAAAAACCATGAAAGAAAAAGACGGAGTCGGGCTGGCCGCGCCCCAGGTCGGAAAAAATATCCGCTTGATTGCCATCAGCACCAAGGACGGCCCAAAGATTATGATAAATCCGAAAATCATGGGAAAATCCTGGGCCAAAGAGTGGAACGAAGAAGGCTGCCTTTCCGTTCCCGGCGTTTACGGCAAAGTCAAAAGACATAAAAAAATAAACTGCGTTTATTTTGACAAAAAAGGGCATAAAACAAAAATACAGGCCCAAGGCCTGATGGCTTTTGTTATCCAGCATGAAATCGACCATTTGGACGGAATTCTATTTATTGACAAAGCCAAAGATATAAAAAAGGTTAAAGCTATTTAGACGCTATACGGGAATTAAGAATTAGGAGGTTCGCCGTTCTTTCTTCTTTTTATAAAAATTATTATTGCTGCTAACAAACCTAAAATAACAAAAAACCAGGAAATTTCCTTATAATATCTAGCCAGCATTTCCTGATTGGAGCCAAAAGCGTACCCTAAAATAGCCAAAATAATTACCCAAACCCCGGAGCCAAAAGCCGTATAAAAACAAAAATTCCCAAAATTCATTTTGGCAAAGCCGGCCGGCAAAGATATCAATTGCCTTATGACCGGAATTAAGCGCCCGATCAGAGTAGAGATATTGCCGTAACGGGAAAAAAAATCTTCGGATTTTTTTATTTTTGCCGAATTAACCAAAAAAAACCGGCTGGTTCTGTGGTCAGCGATTTTGTAAATTAAAACCCGGCCCAAATAATAAGCCAGGCCGTAATTTATTATCGCGCCGATTAAGCTCCCGATAATTCCAAATAAAATTACCAAATAAATATTCATCTCTCCCTGCGAAGCCAGATAAGCCGCCGGCGGGATAATAATCTCGGACGGAAAAGGAATAAACGAGCTCTCAACCGCCATTAGCAAAACTATCCCGCCATAGCCCAGGTCATGGCTAAGAGATAAAAAAAAGTTTATAAAATCAAGCATAAGTTGTTAATTTTTAATTCCGAACAAAAATCCAAATGTCAGAATCCTAATGACAAATCAAATCCCCCGGCCTCGCCAAGCGAAGCGGGGCGGGCAAAATCCAAATACCAAAAATGGCTTTAGATTTTGACATTTGAAATTGATTTGACATTTGAGCTTTGGATTTTGGATTTTAAAAAGATATCTGTATAAATAATATAACAATAATCTCCCAATATGTCTAACCGTAACCCCATAAAACTCATCTTCGCCGGAACGCCCGACTTCGCTGTCCCGGGATTTCGCGCTTTGCTGTCCGACAAGGATTTTAAAATACTGGCTGCCATCACCCAGCCGGACAAGCCCGTGGGGCGGAAACAAATCCTTACTCCTTCATCAATAAAAATTGAAGCGCAAAAAAATAATATTCCGGTTTGGCAGCCGAATAAAATAGCTGAAATCAAAGAAAAAATTAAGGGGGCAAAACCCGATTTGGCCGTGTTAATAGCTTATGGCCAAATAATCCCCCAGGAAATTTTGGATATTCCCCGCTTTGGCTGGATAAATGTCCACGGTTCGCTCCTGCCTCGCTGGCGCGGCGCGGCTTGCGTGCAGGCCCCGATTTTAGCCGGTGATAAAAAAACCGGAGTGACCGTAATGAAGATAGAAAAAGGCCTTGACACCGGCCCGATTTTAAAGCAAACTGAAATAAAAATAAACCCGGAAGAAACGGCCGAAACCCTGCATGATAAACTGGCAGAACTGGGGGCAAAAATTCTCTCCGCTACCATTAAAAATTATATAAACGGAAAAATAAAACCAGAACCGCAGGATAATTCCATGGCCAGTTACGCTCCGACTTTAAAAAAAGAAGACGGAAAAATAAATTGGGAAAAAGAAGCGGAAGAAATTGAAAAAATGGCCAGAGCTCTTAATCCTTGGCCAGGAACCTGGACGAAATTTAAAAACAAAAAATTAAATATAAAAAATTTTAACCCGAAAATTTTGGAGATTAATAAATATAAACCGGGACAAACCTTTTTGCATAACAACCAACTGGCTGTCCAATGCGGGCAAAATGCTTTAATTACCAAAAAACTCCAGCTTGAAGGGAGAAAAAAAATAACAGCCGAAGAATTCCTGCGAGGATATAAAGATATTGTCGGGCAAATTTTAGAGTAAAAAATACTTTTATCATTTAATAAAATCCAAAAAATAAATCGTCAATCAAAAATCTGAAATCTTAAATCTAAAATTAATTTTGCCGCTATCGTCTAACGGTTAGGACGCCAGGTTCTCATCCTGGTAATCGGGGTTCGATTCCCCGTGGCGGTACAAACAAAAATCGGCTTCGTG